>NZ_JBFUHM010000004.1:0-160735 GCF_056402395.1 Peribacillus sp. P4_B1 | reverse complement strand
TCAAAGGATTAGGCGTCCCATTTGGAAAAGCATATGAATGGGGAAATAGCAGAAAGGGTTATTGGCGCATAGCGCATAGTCCTATTCTAGACAAAACCCTTAATAATGTTTATTGGCTCCATCATGGGTTAGTAAATCTATATGAACGATATACAAAACTACGTCAGACTTAAACTGAACCGCCGTATACCGAACGGTACGTACGGTGGTGTGAGAGGTCGGAGGCTAGGCGCCTCCTCCTACTCGATTTCTTCAACTATCGGGGCAGGATAGTTCATTAAGGAACATAAAAATATTCAATCTTTTTTATAAAAGAATAATCCAATTAAATAGTATAAGGGCTTGTTTTGATTAATCTTTTTCAAAACAGGCCCTTTCTATTTATTCATTTATCAAAGTTGCTTGTATTAAAAAATACCCTCGTGTCGTTTTGAAATAAAGTTGCGACGTTTTAAAAAATAAAGAAAAGACACCCTAAGTTGCTTTTTTTTTCTCTAGAAGACTCAACTCGAAAATAACGAACCGACAACCAAAGACAGCGTTTGCTTGTAAACGGCATGTGCGGACTGCACATCACTAAAATGTCCGCACATGTAAAGGTGGATAACACCGTGGAGCGACGCCCAGAAGATACGGACGACGGTTTCCGTGTCATACGGACCGGTAATCAGTCCCTGCTCTTGCGCATCACCAATTACTGTCAATAACTGCTGCATAGCTGTTACTGTACCGTGTATGCTCTCCTCGTCTGGTTTGAAATCCGCGAAGGCTCCTCCGAACATCAGCTTGTAATAACCGGAGTAACGCTGTCCGAATTGCCAGAAGGTTTCGCCTAAATTAAACAGCTGCTGCATCGGATCGTCAGCGCGCGGCGTTCCCTCGAATTCGTTGGCGAGAATCTTGCAGCCATCGAGATAAAGCTGCTGAGCCAGTCCATCTTTATTGACAAACAGGTTGTATATGATTTTGGTAGAGCAATTCATCTTCTGCGCAACTTTACGCACCGTCACAGCTTCAGGACCCTCATCGTACAAAATCGTTGCCGCAGCATCGACGACGAGCTTTCGAAGATTTTCGATATTTTTCAAGCGAGCCTCCTGATACGTTTCCAACTTTTTCGTATTTGCAGCGAAGGAATTATTTTGTTCTGTCATCGCTATCACCCTCAATTAATACATTTTTGATAAGAAACAATGTTTCCAGCTCTTAACAGGAATTTTAATATAATTGTCGGACTGTTGTCAATGTTGCGAGGGATGCTAAAAACCAACGATTCAAAAAACGATGTTGACTTTCTTAAAAAGCTTAGTTACAATGATTTCAATCGGAAACACTGTTACCGGAACGTATCATAATTCTTGACTCTTATGAGAGTCAGGAATTATTTTTAAGGACTAAGTAACACTGTTTCCTAATTATAAAAAAGTAGATAGGAGAGTTGCACAATGAACATAAAAGGAAAGTGGGCGCTTGTCACGGGAGCTTCATCCGGCATCGGAGAGCAATTCGCCCGACAATTGGCCAAAGAGGGTGGCCACCTTGTACTCGTAGCCCGATCGAAAAACAAGCTGGAGAATCTGGCATCGGAGCTTAGAAAGAAGCACGGCGTCAAGGTCGAGGTGATTCCTACCGATCTTGGCAAAGAGGGCGCGCCAGGCGAGTTATATCGGCAATGTCAACTTCTGAATTTAGAGATCGAAATGCTGGTCAACAACGCAGGCTTTGCCACGCATGGTTTGTTTGAACAAATGTCAGGCGTGCGCCAGCATGAGGAAGTCATGCTCAATGTTGCCGCTGTTGTAGATATGACGCACTTGTTTTTGCCGGATATGTTGTGTAGAAACTCCGGGGCCGTTATCAATGTCGCATCGACCGCCGGATTTCAGCCCCTTCCCTATATGGCCGTATACGGAGCAACGAAAGCCTTCGTCTTGTCGTTTACCCAAGCCTTGTGGTGGGAGAACCGCAACAGTGGCGTCCAATTTTTCACGCTTTGTCCCGGAGCGACGGACACCGGCTTCTTCAACGTCGTAGGCGCGGAAGAAGCCGCCGTCGGTAAGAAAGACACACCGGAGCGAGTCGTGGAAGTTGCGCTTCGGGCATTGAAGGACGGGAAGCTGTATGTCGTTCCGGGAACACAGAATTATATAGGCACGCAGATCGGACGATTCATGACGAGGAAACAGGGACTCCGTCTCGTTGGCGGCATGCTTCGTCCACGCGACGGCTCCGCCAACAATAAGAAGCCGGCCGGTCCGTCCGATCTTGCAGAATGGATGATCCAGTAGGCGCACTGATGGCTAATTCGGCAAATATTTCAGCTAATGCTTCTGTCCATAACCCATCCGGGACCGAACACACGCCGGTGAAGCACAGGCTTGTTTCAGAGATCAGCCCGGCCGGGAAAGTCATGGAAAGCTGGCACATTCAATTCGAGAAGGCAGAATAAACTTTAGATACACTGAAATTGATTAAAAATTTTTATAAAAATCAAACTGAAATATTCTGGATAGGAATCTATTTTGATCAAACTTTTTTCAAAATAGATTCTTTTTATTTATCGTAAAATGTGGGTTTGCGAGATATTTTTGATTAAACTTTATTTAAAAGCTACACCTCGAAAGAATGTGGAGCTTGATTGAATTACTAGTAGGATAAAGAGGTGGAAGTATATGGAGTAACCAATTGTACTAACGGGGCAGGTTAGTCGAATTATATGTTATGATGGAAAAAAATAGATTTTCGGGGGGTAAAATGGTTACATGCTATTTGAAATATGTTATTGACCCTTATAAATTAAATGAGTTCGAGGAATACGGTAAGATGTGGATTCGATTAGTTAATAAATTAGGCGGTACACATCAGGGTTATTTCCTTCCACATGAGGGTGCTAATAATATTGCTTATGCATTATTCACTTTCCCAAGTTTAGCAGCATATGAAGAGTACCGAGTAAAAATGGCATTGGATGCAGAATGTCAAGAAGCATATAAATTTGCAGAAGAGACTAAATGTATTTTAAGTTATGAGAGAAGCTTTATGCGTCCTTTATTCGAATGAACATATATTAAAGTTGAAAAGTAATCTATACATATCTTGTTAAGCTAACAGGTGCTTTACTTCAATAAGGAAGGTTGCTTCGGCAGCCTTTTTCTTATGGCATTGACGGTGCAGGATTGTTGAACAAGAAGATTTACGTAATTATAGACTTTGGAAGGGGATTACTGGGATGTAATGTTAAACTTTTTAAAAAGATATTGAAAGGACTGGACTCAGAATTACAATATAAATATCCAGATGAAGACGGTGTAAATAAAATTTCATTTAAAGAGTCGCAACAAAACTGAATGAAAATAGCATTACTCTTATGTCTCATAGGTGTAATCTCATATTTTCTATAAGTAATACGTTGTTCTTCAACTAAAATGTCACTGAAGATCGGAACTGTCTTTAAGGCAACTTTTTCTTTATACAACTAAAGGGATAGGATAGTTGCATAAGATTTTTTTTACTTTATAATTAGTACCAGGTAATAATATCAAGTGGTGAAATTGATATAATTCATACAACGAGGTGGTTACTCTGTGATTAAATCTAAAGCACGTATTACTGCGATAGGTTCTTATGTTCCAGAAAAAAGGTTAACAAATAAAGACTTAGAAAAATTGATTGAAACCAATGATGAATGGATTGTTAAACGTACTGGAATTAAAGAACGAAGAATATCACATGAAGAAGAGTTTACTAGTGATATAAGTTATAAAGCTGTAAAGGATTTAATGGAACGGTATGATAAATCGGTCGAAGATGTTGATATGATTATTGTCTGTACCTTTTCACCTGATTTCAACACACCAAGTGTAGCTTCTTTAGTCCAAGCAAAGCTAGGTATTAAGAATACTGGAGCTATTGATTTAAACGCTGCTTGTGCAGGATTTACTTATGGGTTGCATGTAGCTAATGGATTAGTAACATCTGGTTTAAACAAGAAAGTCCTTGTTATTGGAGCTGATACTCTATCTAAAATTATGGACTATGAAGACCGAGCCACTTGTATTTTATTTGGAGATGGTGGAGGAGCAGTTCTTGTAGAATATGATGAACAACAACCAAGTTTTATTTCTTCACATTTATATTCGGAAGGAGCAGGCGGAAAACATTTATATAGTACAAACCTATCGACACGTATAAATGGTGAAGACTTAAATAATAGTGGTAACCTTGTACAAAATGGACGTGAGGTTTATAAATGGGCTGTTACTACTGTTCCAAAAGGAATGCAAACTGTGATGAAAAATACTGAATTCCATTTGAATGATGTTGATTGGTTTGTTCCGCATAGTGCAAATTTAAGAATGATTGAGTCAATATGTGATAGAAGTGGTTTTCCAATTGAGCGTACATTATATAGCTTAGTCGAGTATGGAAATACTTCCTCAGCATCAATACCATTAGCTTTAGATAAAGGAGTAAGTGAAGGAAAGCTCAGTAATGGTGAGAAGATTTTATTATATGGTTTCGGTGGTGGATTAGCACAAGCAGGATTGCTTATCAATTGGACCCTATAACGCCTTTTTCTTAAACCAACAGGTGCCTTAGCTAGATCGGAGCTGTCTTAGGAACTAAGGGGGCAGATTTCAGAAAGAATTTTAGATATTATTCCAATTCAATAATTGTAAAAGATCCATATGTTATAAATCCCCTCAGAATAACTTCTGAAGGGATTTTTCGGTTTTCCATTGTTATAGTTGTTTCAATTTGGCATTATTATAATTTGGTGATTTACTAGATTGTGATAATATCCGGTCTAATACTTTTTCAGTAAGTGGCATAAAGTAATTAAGTATTAGCCCCCCTAAACAAACGGTTAATAAGGTTCCAACGCCAATTGGTCCATTTAAAATCATTGCCATTATCAAGAATACGAGGTAAATGAATGTTCTCGAAAAAAGCTGATTTCAAAACAAACAACTTTGCTGTACCATAGTTCAGGTCTTATCAAATTGTGCAATAAAAAAAGCCACATATCAATACCTATACCCGTTATAAATGCTGTTAACAACCCCAAAACTTCTGGTCTTTGTCTTTTTAAAAATGAATTACAACCTATCAATATTAAAGCTATTATTATTTCCCAGCTTCCSACAGTAAGCCCCACATTTATCGACAGTCCTACTAAAAGTGCATCAAAAGGTGAAGTTCCAAGGTCTGATTGTATAGTGAAAGAAATACCAAGGGTTAATATTAAAATTCCTAATACATAAAAAACATATTTCACTYTACTCGACCCCTTTATCATTATTTTTTGTTGCAAATGCAACGAATTTAAGTTAAATTTAATAYATATCSWTTTTATTGCATTTGCAACKAAAATACGTACTAAGGAGTTAATTATGAAGGAAATTCTTCGTGAAATTGGAATGATAGCAAGGGCATTAGATTCTATAAGTAATATAGAATTTAAAGAATATGACCTTACAAAAGGGCAGTATTTGTACMTTGTACGGATATGTGAAAATCCAGGARTCATTCAAGAAAAGTTAGCTGAGATGATAAAAGTAGATCGAACAACAGCATCTCGTKCAATAAAAAAACTTGAAATTAATGGATTTATTGAAAAGAAAGAAGATATACATAACAAAAAAATTAAAAAACTCTTTCCAACAAAGAAAGGGGAAAATGTCTATCCTTTTATAAAAAGAGAAAATGATTATTCCAATATCATTGCATTAGATGGATTTTCCGAAAGAGAAGTAGAAACCATCTTCAATCTTCTTCAAAGGGTAAGAAAAAATGTAGAAAAAGACTGGGGATTTGTAAAAAAGGGAAACAAGAGAAATTACTAATTATATAAAGGAGCGATATATTTAAATGACTATTAATACAAAAAAGTGTACCCTTGAAGATTCACGCAAACTTCAAGAAATTAGTTATGAAACGTTTAATGAGACATTTAAGCATCAGAACACACCCGAAAATATGAATGCCTATTTGGAAAAGTCATTTAACCTAAAACAATTAGAAGA
Organism: Peribacillus sp. P4_B1; assembly: GCF_056402395.1. Classification (NCBI taxonomy): domain Bacteria; kingdom Bacillati; phylum Bacillota; class Bacilli; order Caryophanales; family Bacillaceae; genus Peribacillus; species Peribacillus sp. P4_B1. Next base: position 154,709 of record NZ_JBFUHM010000004.1, on the reverse strand, counting down.
AGAATTATCCAATATTTCTTCGCAATTCTTTTTTGTTTATTTTGATAATGAAGTCGCTGGATATTTAAAGATCAATACCAATGACGCTCAGTCTGAAGATATGGGTGCTGAATCACTTGAAATCGAGAGGATTTATATAAAGAACAGTTTTCAAAAACATGGGCTTGGTAAATATCTGCTAAATAAAGCTATGGAAATTGCGATGGAACATAACAAAAAGAAAGTCTGGCTTGGTGTATGGGAAAAAAATGAAAATGCTATTGCTTTTTACAAGAAACTGGGGTTTGTTCAAACTGGAGCCCACTCTTTTTATATGGGTGATGAAGAACAAATTGACTTTATAATGACCAAAACACTACTATAACTTTTTTTGAAAGGTCATAATTACGGGGTATTTTTTTTAATGAAGTAGAGTGAGGATGGATAATTATAGATGAGGTTCTCGAGGATAGACATTTAGTAAAAGTTGCTATGATTGTGTTTAATAATTTTTACGAATCAATTGTCTTTTTAAAAGTTTATATCAGGTGGAAAGGAGATTTTTTATGTATATCCCTAAGCAATTTGAAATAAAAGAATTAGCAGTAGCCTACGATGTAATACAGGAGAATGGTTTTGCGACATTGTGTTCAATGCATGAAGGCTTGCCTTTTGCTACACATTTACCACTGCTGTTGAATAAGGAGAAAAACTATTTGTATGGTCATTTTGCTCGTCCGAACCATCAATGGAAAGATATTAAAAATCAAACAGTCTTAGCAGTTTTTCATGGTCCTCACTGTTATATCTCCTCCTCTTGGTATGAGACCAATCAAGCAGTACCAACATGGAATTATGTGACTGTTCATGTATACGGCGAAGCCGAACTTATTGAGGATGAACAGGAGTTAACGGATTCCTTGCAGGACATGGTATTGAAGTATGAAGCCCCTGATAGTTCATACAGATTGCAAGATTTAGACGCTGACTTTCTCGCTGGGATGAACAAAGGAATTCAAGGCTTTAAAATAAAAATCAACAAGATAGAGGGGAAAGCGAAATTAAGTCAAAACCATTCCTTACATCGACAAGAGCTGATTATTAATCAGCTGGAAGAAATCCAAAATACAGATGAGCAAAAAATTTCCTCTTTAATGAAGGCAAACCTAAAAAAATAACGTTGAATGTTGCTGCACTAACGGGAGTGTTGATCCAAAAAGGATTAACACTCCTTTTGTTGGACTTCTTTAACAACGGAGCAGATTTCAATACTAACTGTAATTAGCAGCTGCATTTTTTTACTATCGGGTTAATGGAAGATAAATTGGATCCTTTTTTAAATAATCTAGTCAAAATCTTAACAGATTTCTAAATGTTAAGCAGTATGAATATTTTTAAAAGGATATGCATGTGCTGGGTTAATTTAATAATTATTATCTAAAATATAACAAAAAATCACGGTCCCTTTATACGGATATAAAATTCCAGAGTTATTCTTAATTTACATCTAGAGGGAGGGATCGGAAGTTGTCAAAATTTCAGGCCATAACTTCTTTGTTCATCTTGGTATTTATCATCATTCTCGTAACTTATAAAATCACAGCATTATCATCCAAACATTCCACAACGAATCATTCCACATCCAACCGCCACATTCAAGTTCAATTGTTAGGCGTTAATGATTTTCACGGCCAACTAAACAAATATCAAATGGTTTCAGGAACCATGGCAGGGGGTGCTGAATACCTGGCTGCGTATTTAAAAAAATATATAAAAGAAAACCCAAATACACTACTTGTTCATTCTGGTGATATGGTAGGAGGAAGTCCTCCAATCTCTTCTCGATTTAAAGACGAACCCACGATTGAATTTTTAAATCTCCTGCACTTTGATGTCGGGACACCTGGAAATCATGAATTAGACCAAGGCGTAAATGAAATGAAACGTCTTATTTATGGAGGATTCAATAAAAAAACAGGTTATTTTCAAGGTGCCAATACTTCTTACAGTTCTGCAAATATCATCGATACAAAATCGGGTACTCCCTTGTTACCACCGTATGTTATTAAACAAATTGACGGAATAAATATTGGCTTTATCGGTGTCGTCACAAAAGAGACTAACCTGTATGTGGCGCCTGAAAATCGAAAGGAAGTAGAAATTACGGATGAAGTTACAGCTATTAACCGAACTGTTAAGCTTTTAAAGGAAAAAGGGATCAAAGTAATTGTTGTACTGGCACATGATTCAGCTAAATCAGATCAGTCAGGAGCAAATTCCAGTGGAGCTATAGTGGAGATGGCTCCCAAAATCGATGATGAGGTCGATGTCATTTTTACCGGTCACAGCCATGAATATGCCAATACCGTTGTAGCCGGTAAACTGATCGTTCAAGCTTATTCTAATGGGAAAGCCTTTTCTCAAGTAAATCTTGAAATGGACCCACATACTAAAAATATTGTTAAGAAACAAGCAAAGATTATTATCACTTCACATCATAAAATTAACCCAGATAAAGAAACGGTTGCTCTTCTAAATAAATATAGAAAAAGATTGGGGAGCTATTTTAATCAGATAATAGGAGAAATGCCTGAAGAAATCTCACGAAATAAAGATGAAAACGGTGAATCCCCATTAGCAAAAATGATTGCAGAATCTGAGCGGGAAGCCATGGGGGTAGATATAGCTTTTGTCCATCAAGGAGAAATGCGGAAAAATTTTAAAAAAGGGGATATCACTGTAGAAGACCTTTATACAAACCTGCCTATGGATCATAATGTCAGTAAGTTAATCTTAACAGGAGACCAAATAAAACTTGCTTTAGAACAGCAGTGGGCGAAAGAATATGAAAATAGGTTACAAACGGTTGGTTTAACGTTTAATTGGGACCCCAATGCTCCAATTGGTAACCGCATTATTGAGCTGAAAGACATGAAGGGTCAAGAGATTCAGCCAAACAACGAATATGAAGTAGCGGTTAGTAATTATTTAGCTTCAGGCGGTGATAACTTCACTGCATTTGAACAAGGTAGACTCGTTGAATCCGGTCCACAAGTTGTCACTGCACTTATACACTATATCCAACAGAAGTATCCACATGAAATTTCTCTCCATTCATTGAAAAAATGAAGGGGAACCACAAGGACCTGCATAAGTGGCTTTTGAGGAAGATGAAGCTGGAGGATTTTATGAATTTGATGAAATAGGTTTGGAATAGCACGAGATATTGAATATCAATGGTTTTTGGTAAATACTTACTTATTAAAAAAGTTGTAGAACTTAGACCGCTAAAAAGTGAAGTCCTCAAGATTGGTTTATAGAGTGGGTAGAGCAATTAAACGAGAAATAAAAGGTAACTACTTATTCAGATAACAAGTGCTTTACTTCAAATAAGGGAGCTGCCTTGGCAGCTCGTTTTCTTATGGATAAACGGGCAGTTTAGTTGCATAAGAATAGACTCCAGAATATTAGAGCCGATCTTCCTCTTTTCACTGTTTCAGATAAAAAAGTTACTATTTGAAAGCACGCAACCAAATTTATAGTAATAATATTTAATAAATTAGAAAAAAATAGAGGAAAGGAGGGATTGCGAATGTCTATGAAAAAGTGGGTAACAGGATTGGGCGTTGTGCTTGCAATGGTTGTAGTTGTGGCAACACTAGGCTCACTCGGCGTATTTGCCGAATCCGGTGTTATAAATCAGCCTATGGAGACGGGGAAATCGATTGAGGTCGAGTTGAACGATGATTTCTTTAATCCGAAAGTCATCACTATTCCGAATGGAACAGCCACAACGTTGATATTAAAGAACAAAGGCAGTAAAGAGCACACCTTCACACTGGAAAAGCTCGGAATTGACGTTGAGCTCCAGCCAGGTGAAGAAAAAAACATTACCGTGAATCCGAAACAGCCCGGTACATATGAACTGATATGTCGGTACCATTTCGAGAAAGGAATGGTTGGGAAAGTAATAGTCGAATAAAATGCAGGGCCAATAAGGCCTTGTTTTTTTATAGGCAAGGCTTGTATTATCGATTAAGTTTTAGAGAGATTTTTATTAAGCTTGTTTTTCAATACAGAGGATATTGATGCTTGAATAATAATTGTCCACCTCTAATAAATGGTTCATTAGTAAGCTTTGGCGATCAGCTCTTTTCTTATGGAGCTAACAGGAGCAGTATAGTTTGAACAAGATATAAAATAGTTTTCATTTCAAAATAGATTCATATCCGTTTCGGATCTATTCATTGATTCATATCCTATTAATATTAGGGAGGGGATGAATAGATGGCATCTAATGATGAATTAATTTGTCAAAAGTTTGCTAGAATTATCGGTGGACAAGAAGGTTTTGCGGGTGGAAAATGTGTAACAACCATAAACCGAAATGATATAAAAGCAAAAATTTTAGGAAAACGTTTTAGAGTAACCTCTTCTTTCTCATTTGAATCAAGAGATAATCAGACTGGACGAGCATTGTGCCTAGGTAGGGTTGCACTCTTGCAAAAAGAAGTCAAGAATTTTGTTGCTTTGATTCTTAAACAAGGAATAATAGTTTCATCCATACACAATGAGTGGCTATTTGATAATCCGAATTTGATTTACGTTAATATCGAAGCTGTTGATGATCCATTAGTTTTTGCAAAGAAAGTTAGAAAAGCGCTAAGGAACTAACGGACGGCGAATACGACCATTGGCAATGTCAGAAATACTTGCAATGTGATAGTTGGGATGGAACCGACAGGGCATTATTGGTTGAACCTAGCTCATATGTTAAAAGAAAATGAAAAGTTTGGCTGTAAACCCTTTGCACGTCAAGAAAAGCAAGGAGCTTGATGATAATTCTCCTATTAAAAATGATGTGAAAGATGCTAAAGTCATTGCACAGTTGGTCAAAGACGGAAGGTACGCCGAACCTACGATACCACAAGGAGTTTATGCCGAACTACGGGTGGCGAAGAAAATTCGTGATCTTTTAACAGAGGATTTTCAGACGGTCCAAGGCCAGGTCCATAACTGGATTGATCGGTACTTTCCAGAATTTCTAACGGTATTTAAGAAGTGGGAGGGAAAAGCAGCATTACAATTCCTAAAGCCCTATGCTTTACCACATGAAATAGTAAATTTAACTGAACACGAACTGTTAGCCCACTTAAGAAAAACCGTGACCCGAAGTGTAGGTCTAAGCAAAATTCGTAAGTTAAAGCAAGCAGCCAGTTAGTCCATCGGACTTCGACAAGGCTCCGAAATGGCAAAACTGGAGCTGAAAACGCTTCTGGCTAAATATGAATTAATCCACTTAAAATTCGAAGAATTGGATACAAAAATAGATTGTTTACTTGATGAAATACCAGGTGTGCCACAAATGTTAGCGATAAAAGGTGTTGGTAGATACACTATTGCCGGCTTCTTTGCAGAAGTTGGTGACCTTAAGGAATATACTCATCCCCGACAAATTATTAAGCTGGCCGGCTTAAGCTTAAAAGAAAATATCTCTGGTAAGCATAAGGGGAAAACAACCATCACTAAGAGGGGACGGAAAAAGCTGCGAGCCATGTTGTTCAGGTTTTGTATGATTCTGGTCGCCAGAAATTCAGCATTTAAGGCATTACATGCCTACTATACTCAACATCCAGATAATCCATTAAAGAAGATGCAGTCCCTTATTGCTTTATGTAATAAACTGATCCGTATTTTCTTTAGCATGGGTAAAAAGCAATTTGAATTTAATGAAGAAAAGATGTTAAAGGATATTCCTCATATGCGAGTATCAAAGAAGGTGGAACTAGCAGCTTGATTCAGTTTTAGATTAGATAAAATAGTAGAGGCGAGTTTTCTTGGTTATGTATATTTGGGTATCATTTGAAGCACGGATTAGTCGGCAAAGCAACTAAATTACGGGCAAGGACCCTGTGGGGCAGCATGGCTGACATCCACCTCAAGGAAAGGTTGGACGAAGGAATTTGAGAGCGAAGACTCTGGGAGGCATGGGAGGGTTGACCTCCATGAGAAATGTGGACATCCACCAGTGTGATCATAATTTAACTCATTCACCAATTTTGTAAGTTGTTGGTTAGTGGGCTATAATTCTTTTTTTAAAAGGTCTAATTTTATCCATTCAAGTGATTTTCACCCAACATTAAGTAGTTACCGGCAGGTAAACTACTATGAAAATCTAAGAAAAACAGAGATATCGAGAGGTTTTGCTTTCTTTATTGAGGGAGTTTAGTTGAATAGTTAAAAGAGGACAAGATGATACCTGAAGGCGTCAAAATCAGTCAAATACGGTATATTAACATATAGTTGAACTTTGAACTAGATCATCGTTTCATTAAGAAGCGTGTGCGTTAATGTTAGGATTCAAGTCGTATGGAACACCCACTTCTATATTGAGTGGTATTAAAGCGATGCATACGATGAAAAAAGGACAACTTCACCAGCATGTGAAATCTGTCAAAAAAGATGTAAAATTCATACATAAGATGTTTGAAATTGCTTCATAATCAGTTTTTGCACCAGAATCCTTAATCGGATAGACGCTGTAGTGATGAAAATAAGCTTGGTTTAGAGATAATTAATCAGAAAAAATCTATCATAAGGGAGTACCTGTATGGTTAAATTGTTAATTGCTGATCGCGATCAAAATGAACGAACAGGGATTGGCTGGCTAGTTTCTTCGTTTTCGATTCCATTTGATCACATTCTATTAGCAGGCTCAGTATCTGAGGTATTTCATCTAATAGAGACCGAAGTACCAGATGTTGTTTGCATTGAACTCGATATGATTCCAAAGGATACGTGGGACAGCTTTAAGGAGCTGACAAAACGGTACATACAAAAAGTCATCGTCATGACGGCTGAAGCCACATTTGAACGTGCGCTTCAAGGCATCGAGCTTCATGCCTATGACCTATGGGTAAAACCTCAGTCGCCTGACCATATCAAACGAGTATTAACCCAGTGCTGCAAGGCCGTTTCAAAAACTGAGGAGAAACAAGAGCCATCGGCTCAAATTGAGGTTCCTTCCGTATCTTACAGTTCTCTATTCGTGCATCAAGAAACGTTAGGCGCCAATTTCCGATTAATGCTGATGCAGTTGGAAAATTCGAAGAAACAACCTATACTGCTATCTTTTTTACAAGAATATCCATTTAAAAATCGACCGGTTGTATTGCCGCTAAGCGACATGATCGTTTCTGTTTTTTCATTCGATAACCAGCAGCCGCAGCCACTCAAACAATTAAAGCACATAGGCAATCGGATTCTAACCGAATGGGAAGAGCAGTTTTCGGAGCCCATGTCACTAGTTTTATATGATACTAATGACCCGTTGCTTTCGTTAAATGAAAAATATCTTCATGCGAAGCAAGCGCTAGAAATTCGTTTTTTCAAAGGATATCGACAGCTTTCGGTCATTGAGGATAAGGTGAACTGGGTTATGATCGATCCGTTTTTAACCCCGTCTGAACAGCGCGAATGGATTGACATGCTGAACGAAGGTGACAGGGACAAAATTAAGCAGTGGATGTATAAAGAATTTTTGAATAAGGCAGATCCCTATCCCGAGCCAGGTTTATTGCGAACCCGGTTAACAAGCTTATTAGCCCAAGTCCGACGCTTCATGAAGTCATTTTATCTTGACGAAGGGATGCTTGAGAGACGTTATCATCAAGTATTTGAATCCATCCTATACAATCCGATTCTATATCGGATCGTCCAGGAGTTATTGCTGTTCTTATATGAAGTTCTTGATCGGGCAAATAACAATCAAGAAAACGCTCGTACAAATGTGATTGAGCAGGCCATCCGGTACATTGAGGAGAATTTTACTAACCCTACGCTAAGGCTTGAGGACGTTGCGAACCAAGTAAACAGAAGCCCAGCGTATTTTAGCTCGCTCTTAACAAAAAAACAAGGAAGCTCGTTCCGACAGCTATTAACAAAGACACGGATAAACGAAGCGCAGCGTCTATTGATAGATACAAAACTCTCGATTCAAGATGTAGCAGATAAAACAGGATTTATAAATGCAAATTACTTTAGCAAAATTTTCAAGGAAAAAACCGGTACAACCCCTCGTTCATTTAGAAATCGTAAAAAAGTATAGAAATCTAAAATAATTATAGTTTTCAAATGTAAGCGTTTTACATTACACTTTAAATTCGAAAAAAATTAGAAAAATTCAAAAAATAGACGTCTGTTTTCAATCGCTTTCCTTCTCTAAACTAGAGAAGTAGGAAGTGTCCCAAAAATCAAATATTGAAAAGGGGAAAGACGCTTATGACCGAACAAAAATTTAAGATGGATGACGCTCCACTTAACAAGTTCCATATGAAAATTACAGCGCTTACTTTTGGCTCTAATTTCTCTGATGGGTATGCTCTTGGGATTATTGGAGTGGCTCTTACTCTCCTTAGCCCCCAAATGGAACTCAATTCGATGTGGGTAGGACTAATTGGAAGTTCTGCTTTGGTCGGGCTCTTTTTCGGTAGTCTAGTACTTGGAGGGTTATCTGACCGCATAGGCAGACAGAAAATATACCTGCTTAACTTCTTATTGGTCACTATAGCTTCGTTGCTGCAACTATTTGTGGATGGGCCCGTAGAGTTGTTAATTTTGCGTTTACTGATAGGTTTTGCTCTCGGAGGCGATTATGCAGTCGGATCGACTTTACTTGCCGAGTTCGCGCCTAGAAAGTATAGGGGATTCTTACTGGCTTCTCTAAATGTGCTCTGGACGGTAGGTTACGTCTCTGCAACCATTGTCGGATATTATTTAGGTCAAGCTGGTCCGGAATCATGGCGTTGGATGCTTGCTAGTGCTGCAATCCCTGCATTCATTGTGCTGATACTGCGAATAGGAACACCTGAATCCCCACAATGGCTCATCAGCATGGGACGTATTGATGAAGCACGCCATATCGTAAAGAAGTATATCGGGCCTAATGCGGAAATCGACGAAACTGTTATTGAGACTCAAAATAAAAATGGCTTTCGTGCTCTTTTTAACAAAAAATTCCGGAAGCGAACAGCTTTTGGAAGTCTATTTTATGTCTGTATTGTCATTCCGTACTTTGCCATCTACACATTCCTACCGTCTATCTTAAATAGTATGGGTTTAGCAGAAAACTTCACTGTAGACTTGTGGTTAAACATATTCCTAATCTTGGGTTCGATTGCTGGTCTTTGGCTTATGGAGAAATTTTCTCGCAGAGGTTTCACGATTAGTACGTTTGCAATCCTGACAGTCTGCTTGCTTATGCTTAGCATTTTTCACGAACCTAAACTTTTAGTAATCCCGATTTTTCTGGCTTTTACTTTTATATTATCAGCAAATTCAAACCTTACGCTAACATATCCGGCCGAACTTTTCCCAACCGAAATTCGCGCATCTGGGGTTGGTTTTGTGACAGCGTTCAGCCGAATTGGTTCTGCTATCGGGACATTCCTCCTGCCCCTTAGTATGAACACTATAGGGTTGGATGCCTCGATGATTGGAATGACGGCTATTCTGTTAATTGGTACTATCATTTCGATTGCCTGGGCACCGGAGACAAAGTCACTCTCTTTAAGCGAGGCAAGTAATCCTTTTAATGAAGCAAGTAATTCAAACTTAAACCCCTTGAACCATAAGAAGATTAATTGACATGAAAAAAGGAATACCTCTCCAATTCTCGAAAGAGAGGTCTCGTTGCGAAATTTTACTAATCCAAAGGCTTAAACATTATAAAAGCTAATGTTTTGTCAAGCTGCACAATATAGGAGATGAGCTTATTATGAAAACACAAGAAAAAGTAATGATAACTGAAGATGATTTTAGTATCGGGGATTTGATTTCAGTAGCAAGGCATCATGCACCTTTGGAGCTGTCTATGAGTGTAAAGAAAAGGATTAGCCAAGGAAGGGATATAGTCGAGCGTTTTGTCGAGGAAGAGCGAGTCATATACGGAATTACGACCGGAGTAGGAGAGAATTCAAAAATAAAAATTTCAGCCTCTGATTCGAGAGAATTGCAAAAAAATATAATTATGAGTCATGCTTGCGGTATGGGGGATCCGTTGGAGAAGGAAATAGTAAGGGCAATTATGGTGATGATGATCAAAAATTTATCCCTTGGTTATTCTGGAATAAGACTTGAAACGGTAGAGAGATTAGCAGAGATGGTGAATAAAGATGTCATACCATTCGTCCCTCGAGAAGGTTCCTTAGGATACTTAAATCATCAAGCACAAATCAGTTTGGTACTTTTGGGGATGGGTGAGGCCTATTATCAGGGCGTACTAACAGATGGCGAGACAGCTTTGAAGAAGGCAGGAATCACCCCAATCGAACTGCACGAAAAGGAAGGGCTTTCTTTGATTAATGGCACGGTAGATATGACTGCAATTGGCGCTCTGGCCGTTTATGATGCCATTAATGTTCTTAAGGCTGCAGACATTGTTTCGATAATCAGTTTTGAGGCGCTGAAAGGAACATACTATGCCTTTGATCCCAAAATTAGTAAAGTAAAACGTCATCCTGGACAAAAAAAGACAACTGATAATATTCATAAGCTGATAAAAAACAGTGAGATCACGGAAAAATTTAAAGATTACCGCACACAAGATGCTCTTAGTATTAGGTCAATTCCACAAGTGCATGGAGCTTGTAAAGACGCTGTTGATTACGTTCGGACGATTGTGGAGAGAGAAATGAATTCAGCCTCAGATAATCCGTTGGTGTTTGATGATCCAGAGGGTGCAAGAGCGATATCCTCTTCCAATTGTCATGGAGAAGCGATAGCCTTAGCCATGGACTTTCTGGCAATCTCTCTATCTGAATTGGCCAATATTTCTGAACGAAGGATTTTTAGACTCGTGTCGCCTCAGTATAGCGAGCTGCCCCCGTATTTGATCGAGCAAAGTGGGCTTAACTCGGGCTATATGATTCCGCAATATGTCGCGGCGTCATTGGTTTCTAACAATAAGGTTTATTCACATCCGTCGTCTGTGGATTCCATTCCGACAACAGGGGGACAGGAAGATCATGTAAGCATGGGGACATCTGCAGCTTTAAAGGCACTGAAAGTAATCGCCAATACTGAAAAAGTGATTGGGATCGAATGGATGTGCAGCTGCCAGGGGATCGAATTCCTTCAGCCGTTACAGCCTGGAACAGGAACGACTGCAGCCTGCGATTTGTTTAGAAAATATGTGCCTCGCCTTGAGCAGGACAGAATTTTATACAAAGACATGCGTACAGCTGCGGAACTGGTTCATACAGCAGAAATTGTAAAGCATGTAGAAGCAAAAATCGGTCCTTTGCAATTTTAAAGATATGATTCATAGCTAAAGTTGCAGTTTGAATCAATAAAAGAATATGAAGGACAGATATTCGTTTGGAAATAAAAAAATTTAACAATATATGATGACCACGAGACTCGTAAAGTAAAAAAAATATGGCCACTCGGTTTAGCTTGATCAAACGGCAATCCTAGAAAGAGAAACAGTAAAAATAAATAAGGAATTCAATTTAGAAAATAAAACATACTAGATTAAAAGGGTAGAGTTTTCACCATTAGAAACAAGAATTGTTGTTACTGGATCTGACACGAAACTCCTAACAAATGAGAGTGGGATGAAATACAAAGTATTAAGCAAACTGGAACATAAACTCCTTAATGCAAGGAAACATGATAAAGAGCATGGTTATAGTGTTGAGTATGAAAAATCTGGTGTATTTTTAAAATCAGCTGGTGAAAAAGTTGAACCCATTTTTAGTAAGGCTGAAGGAGCAGGTGAAGATGACGAATATGTAATGATTTTTGCTCTGGTTAAAGACCGTCAAGACTGCTTGCTTGAAGTTGGTAATGATATAAAGATTAATTTAACAAAGTAAGTTATATTTACTTAATACTTATATATATATATATATATATTAATCTTTAGTAATAGGGCGCGATTCTTTAATAAGAATCGCTTTTCGAACTAACGGGTGCTTTACTTCAATTAGAAAGGTTGCTGAGGCAGCCTTTTTCTTATGGCACTATTGGGGCAGGATAGTTGAATAAGGAAATACAAAATGAAATATAATGAATGATTAATTAATGTTGAAAATTGTAAATTAAGATTCTGAAGAAAAATTCTTTCTTATAAAATGTAGTAATGAATATAGCCGTATATTGTTATTTGTATTGAAATAATTAAAGGATTTTTTATACAACGGAAGTTAGGGAGACAATTAGCGCCAGGCGAACAATATTTTTTGAGGAGAATTTAGATTGAAAAAATACAGTATAGCAATTCTTTATCTAGCAGGAAGAGACTATTTTTAGCAATTGGTTATATCTTTCTGATTGTTGGCATTATTCATTTCTTAATTAACAGCTTTAAAAGGAAATAGCTAGTTAACTTTCTGATATTACAAGCACATAATTAAACGAAAAGGGTGCATTACTTCTATTTGGGGCTGGAAACAGCTCCTTTTCTTATAGAACTAAAGGGGAAGGTTCGTTCAACAAGATTAGTGTATTCGTATTGTGCGATAATGGTCTGGAGATGACTCAGCAGTCTTTTTTACATGAAAACTGACTGTTTTATATGCCCATTTATATGGTTTAGTGCCATACTAAGTACAAAAGGGGAACTTTTAACAAATGGTTGGAGTTAAGGAATTGTTTTACAATTCTTATAGTTTTGATTAATATTCAAGTATACAATAAAACACTTGAATAGATAGATGGTGATTTTACATGTTTGATGATCGATATTTAAAAGATTTATTGTATCAAGAGTTCGCAAGAATAGGTAAAAGTCTTTCTAGTCCAAAACGGTTGGAAATTCTTGATATTTTATCTCATGGTCCAAAGTCGGTGGAGGCATTATCTAAAGCTAACTAATATGTCTGTGGCGAATGTAGCTCAACATTTACAAACACTTGCTAATTCTAGATTGGTTAAGTTTCAGAAGAAAGGGAACTACGTCATTTACGAACTAGCAGATGCAGCCATATCGGATTTTTTAACTTCCTTGCATACATTAGGAGAAAAATAGTTTGTACAGGTTCAACAAATTAAGCAAGAGTTCTTAAATGTCAATCCTGGCACGGATGGGGTTTCACTTTCAGAACTTAAAGATCGGATGGATAAAGGTGAAGCTATTTTGTTGGATGTAAGACCTTTGGAGGAGTATGAAGAAGCTCATATTCCTGGTGCAGTTTCTATGCCAATTGAAGAGTTAAGCGAGAAACTCTCAACTTTACCAACCAATTGTGATGTGATTGCTTATTGCCGTGGTTGTTACTGTTTAATGTCAGTGGAAGCTGTTGAACTTTTAAGATCCAAAGGTTTTAATGCATTTCGTCTAGAGGAAGGTGTACATGATTGGAAATTACAGAATGATAAATGAGGTATTAACAAATGTCTAATAAAGCATATCAATTGAACCAGAGTTATGTAGATTCTCAAGAAAAACAAAAAATGTTATACAAACGCACATTAATTATTATAAGTATTTCACAAATTTTTGGTGGTGCTGGGTTAGCGGCTGGAATTACGGTGGGGGCACTTCTTGCACAACAAATGCTTGGCACTGATGCATTTGCTGGACTTCCTTCGGGTTTATTTACTCTAGGGTCTGCAGGGGCTGCTTTAATCGTAGGGAGACTTTCTCAACGTTACGGTCGTCGTACAGGTCTAACAGCAGGTTTTATGATAGGTGGACTTGGAGCAATAGGAGTCATAACTGCAGCTATAATAAATAGTATTTTCCTTTTATTTGCTTCCCTGCTTATTTATGGTGCAGGAACAGCGACAAATTTACAAGCTCGTTACGCTGGTACGGACTTAGCGAACAATAAACAACGAGCTACTGCTATTAGTATTACAATGGTGTTTACAACATTTGGTGCAGTTGCAGGTCCGAATTTAGTGAATGTAATGGGGGATTTTGCTACATCTATTGGCATTCCATCACTTGCTGGTCCTTTCATTTTATCAGCAGCAGCATTTATCCTGGCAGGTCTTGTACTTTTCGTCATGCTTCGCCCAGACCCATTAGTTATCGCAAGAACGATAGAAGCTTCCAACCAAGATAGTGATCGAATAGAACATTCGGCTGATACTGAACAAATAGCAAACAAAAGAGGTATTATTGTTGGTGCGACAATTATGGTTCTTACTCAAATCGTAATGGTGGCTATTATGACAATGACACCAGTTCATATGAGACATCATGGACATAACTTGGGTGAAATAGGTCTTGTTATTGGTTTTCATATAGGGGCAATGTATCTCCCTTCACTGGTTACAGGTGTCCTTGTTGATAAGTTTGGTCGTACTGCTATGGCTATTGCCTCTGGAGCTACGTTGCTTCTGGCAGGTTTAATATCAGCGATTGCACCAGGTGATTCTATGATTCTCCTAGTAATTGCTCTTTCTTTACTTGGATTAGGATGGAATTTTGGTTTAATAAGTGGGACTGCTCTTATTGTTGATTCAACTGAAACTTCAACTCGGGCTAAAACTCAAGGTACAGTGGATGTTTTAATTGCATTATCAGGAGCTTCTGGTGGAGCCTTATCTGGAATGATTGTGGCTGGTTCAAGTTATACAACATTATCATTTATTGGAGGGTTATTATCTATATTATTGATTCCAGTGGTTATCTGGTCTCGAGGAAGTAAAAAATAAAAAAAACCAATTTCACTACGAAATCAGTTTTTTTTCTTGAAACTAACAGGTGCGCTAGCTTAAAATCGGAGCTGTCTTTATGGCAGCTTTTTGTGCGACAGGCAGTCGTATGGGGGTGCTGACACAGTCAGTGTCCCTCATTTACTTTATTCGACAGAGACGTCATTTCGATGAAACGACGGGCAAAAAAATGAAGCAATTGAATCCCAGATGGTGAAATTCCATTCCCAAGGTTAAGCTGCTTTCTTTTGTTTTTGGTCTAAGCGATAACTTAGGAAAGTGAGAAGACTTGCACAGATAGCAACCAGCCCACCGACCAATGACACACTCATCAAATTTCCCTGATGGTAAACAATTCCGCCTAATGCGGAACCAAAGGCGATACCGACATTGCTTGCCACTGGCATCAGTGAAGCAGCCAGTCCTGTAGCTTTTGGTTGATAAATACCGGCAAGGTCTATCAAATAAAGCTGAGTAGATGTTGTTAAAAGGATGGCCATTAATGACATCAAGCCAATGTTAAACAATCCAAAGATAAAATTGTTTGTCGTCCAATATAAACTGATCAGAACAATTGCTTGCACGAGGAAAACAAACCGGAGGCGCCCGATAGCATTGTAGCTGGCAATTTTACCAGCGAGTATGTTGCTGAAAATGGAAATGAATCCATAGCAAAACAAAATCAAACTGATTGAACTACTTGGTGCTTCCATTACTTTCAGGATCGGAACAAGATACGTATAAACGGCATACGTAGCCCCAAATCCAAGAGATGGAATGAAAAAAGCCATTAAGATTCGTGGGTGTGTTAACAAAGAAAATTGCTCGCGCATCGAACTGCGAAATGGGCTGTGCATAGTAGGCAAAATGAAGAAAGATGCCAAAAATGCAATTCCACCGAGAAAAGTCGTTAACAGGAAGGTTGCATTCCAGTCGTACATTTCGGCGATGACCGTGCCTATTGGTACTCCAATCACGTTTGCAAGAGTAAAACCACCGAAAACGAATGATATAGCAAGTCCACGTTTTGCGATCGGCATGGCTTCACTTGCAACAATCATGGCAAGAGAAATTAAAACTCCTGTTACAATCGCAGTCATCATCCGAAGTGCAAGGAGCATGATGTAGCTTGTCGAAATCACGCACAAAGCATTCAGGATGATGAACGAACCTATCAAAAACAACATCCATTTACGCTTTGGAAAATGACTTGTTGCCGACATTACGAGTGGTGTGGCAATGGCAAACGTAATCGCAAACGCAGAAACG
The DNA here is from genome assembly GCF_056402395.1 of Peribacillus sp. P4_B1. Classification (NCBI taxonomy): domain Bacteria; kingdom Bacillati; phylum Bacillota; class Bacilli; order Caryophanales; family Bacillaceae; genus Peribacillus; species Peribacillus sp. P4_B1. The sequence goes on along the minus strand of NZ_JBFUHM010000004.1, from coordinate 138,794 downwards.
AGCGTGCCTGCTTTTGCATTTGTAATATGGAGACTCGAGGAAATATCGGTTAAGATCCCGATGATAACAAATTCGCTTGTCCCGAGAACAAATGTTAATAAAGTAAGTGTTAAGATGAGTAACCAATGTCGCTTGGATAATTCTGTGTCGTGCATAAATACCTCTTTTCTTAGATGAATGTAAATGTGTCACAGGGTAGATAAACAATCTAATTATCATACCATAAAACATTTTCGCGAGGAAAACCCTTGCTTAGTTATCGTTGACTATTTCTTTAAAAATTAAATAACGTTATGAGATAAATTACGGAGAGCCGTACCAAAAGTAAATGAGGTTTTGGATATTTTAGAGATTCAGTTTATAAGTAAGCATGTGTACAGTATAATACAGGGAGAGTTGGTGTTTTTAGGAAGGTCTGGTTTTTGAAAGAACAGAAAGCCTTTATCTTAAGTGGTGTATCTGAACGGTCATTGTGTGGAGAATTAAGAAGCATTTTACAATAGAAATAAGTAAAAAAAACTAGTTTTCTGCCTATCATGTTAAAGATATTCAGGCTTCTTGGGAGCACCTTTTTCTGTCTGGGGGAGTTCAACAAGGATATCGATGCTTAGACGTATAATAAGAAGTAAGAGTTATTTGTGGATTTTGAACCAATAGATTTAAAAAGCATCGGAATTATGTGATTCCTTTTCGAACAGATTCTTTCATAATTAGTTTTGGCAGAAAAAGACTTCGGAAACGGAAATGAATATCTTGGTTGGCTTGAAAAAACAAATTGATTTATTCCCTGAAGAATTTGTACTAGTGATGGAACACAGAACACCCATTGGTCAACTTGAACTTACTAAGCGTGATAAGTAAAAAAATTGGATATGTAAATTTTTTTTACTTAATACAAAAAAACGTGGAGAGGGTCTAGGAAAAAATTGCACGAATATGCCTTTTGATTTCTTAAGAAACAATGGAGTTGATGATCATCACCTTCGAGTGTCACAAGCAAGAAATTGCCTTGAAAATTTCAAAAATATTAGTACTCATTGGGTAAAATATCGCGTAAGTAAATTTTAACTTGGAGAGAATACAATGAAAAAAAGTTATTTAGTTTTCTTTATACCGCTATTAGTAATTTTGTTAGGTATTTATTGGTATAACTCCACTGGATCTATTTCTGGGAAATCGGATAACGATATGTGGAAAGTGAGTTATAAAGAAAATAGAGATCCAAGTGAACCAACTGGCTGGGATGCCTCGATTAAACAACTTAATGATGACAAAGTTGTTGTCAAAGAAATCGCGCTATTAGAGAATGATAAAACTCTAACAACTCTTACAAGTTTTAAAGAAGGAAGAGCGGAAGATGGAACAGAGACTAAATTACACCCTTTTTTTTATGAGTCATTTTATTTAGGGGATGCACCAAAAAAAGAAAATACCTATAAAGCTTCTGTTACTTGGGAAAAAGATAAAAAAGTACACACAGATAGATTTGTTATAGAATAATAGCTTAAGAAGAGAGCAAGAAGAATTTGAGCTTGCTCTATTTCTTATTAATATAATTGGTAGAGTTTCATCTTCTTTATAAACCGTGTTCCTAAATCGCTTCCCTTATTTCGCTAACAGGTGCATTACAACAGGGGGGGGGCAGCGCCAGTCTTTTTCTAATTGAACTAATCAGCTAATTCAATGAATCGAAAATTAAGTTCATTTGAAAACCTTATCTAAACAATGGCTACAAGGCAATTGACGATGCGTTAGGGAATTCGAATTAGTAAGGTTTCCCGATGGTTACTTAAAAGGTAGCGGTCTTTGGAAGTAATGCCTCATGCTCCATTCTCAAAAGTCAAATTTGTTACAACCTGGGAAGGACTTTTCTCGCGCCTAGGAAAAGCCAGGTACTAAGAACGAAAGGCATTGTCAGGGCTGGGAGTCCATATGGTAAAAGCCAGGTAGCAACACTTGCCGATAAGGGTACTGTCACACAAGCTGCTATAATCCCTGATAAAGGCGCAAATCGATTATGGTCCTCTTTAAAAACTATAGATACGGCAATGCAGGTTAAAATCGCATTGTAGCCATAAAGCCCCATGATAATTAGCGAGTGTTCCCCTCCAAGTACGAATGATATGAGTAATGCGAAAGCATTACCTAAAATGGAAAAAAGACCATATTTCCATCCGGCCCAAAATACGCCAATAAATAACAGAATGCCAGCTAAGGTACTATCTAGAAAAAAAATTTGCCCTATCCCATTAAAACTCCCTTCCAGCCAATTAACCTTTCCAGAGATGTTTAAGGTCCAGTGTGATAAGTCTTGAGGAACTAGTCCCGGACTTAACTGGAAAGCCTTTAACTTGTAAGATACAAGCAACATAAACCAGGTCAGAATGATAAAAGGGAATGTAAGGATGGGAATCCCTGTGTTTCTCATGAAATGTACCATTGCTGCGGAAAAGATTGCGGCTAAAGCAGCTCCAACTAAAGCGATAAACCACTGAGAGGGCCCAGTTAAAAACAATGTTAGTGCAATGCCTGTTAGCACGGAGTTATATCCGTATAAACCTGAATTCACACTGTTTTCATTAGCTCCTCCCAGTTTTCCGATTAGCGTTCCTATGATAGCGGAAGATAGAGTAATAATCCCTAAATGATAAGAGTAAATCGTGATCGCCATTAGAATAATGAAACCAGTAACAGCATTCTCAATCAATATGACTTGAGAGATTCCTTTCAGTGATGACTTCATTAAAGAAAGAAACATTCCATCGGTCAATGAAGTACGTTTGTCTTTTTGCATAATACTAACCCCTCAATTAAGATATTAAAAAAATAGATTCAGATACAATCATTTCATTTTCTACAGTTTTAAAAAATATCCTCTGACACATAACTTGCTAATCATGCATCATGAGTTTAAGTTCAGCAGAAGGGCAATGTAATAACCGAAACGAAAAATGTAAGATAATCATTTTTCCAAGTTTACTTTTTTTATAGGGGATTTTTGCAAGTCCTATGTTTCCGGAAAGAGTTCTCCCTCCTTTAATAGCTTTTCTTAAATTTCCTCCTTACAAAGTCCATTCACTTAACTATTAAATACATAAAATCATATATAATTTGATATATATGTATATTATGATATATTAATATTTCAGGGGAATCAATCCTTCATTTTATTGAAAAATCTGAATTTTTTATCAATGAAATAAAAAATAAGGTTAATACCTACATCGTTGTTTTTCTAAAATAGTGATGTACCGCATGGGGGTTAATGGTATTTTTTATCATTTGATTTCAGATAATTCAGGTAACGTTTTTGATGAATATTTGATTCTCCATTAGTAAAAAAGCAGGCCATATTAAAGAGGGATTTTCCGTTTATCTCAGATAACAGGGTGTAATGTCTACCTTATATCTTTGAGGAGTCAGGCGAGCATTTGAAGGGGGATAAAAAGTTCATACATCCCAATTGGTTTGGAAGAAAGGTCTCGAAAATTGATGGAATTTTCGCTATACTTAGTCATTTTTAAAAATGGGGAGGCTTTACGATGCAATTATTACCGCGTGAGATAGATAAGCTCATGATTGTAGTGGCAGCTGATCTTGCTAAGCGACGAAAAGAAAGAGGATTAAAATTAAATCATCCAGAAGCCGTAGCACTTATCACCTATGAAGTGTTAGAAGGGGCAAGGGATGGAAGAACAGTTGCACAATTGATGGAATATGGTGCAATGATTTTATCGCGCGAAGATGTTATGGAAGGTATTCCAGAGATGATCCACGATATTCAAGTAGAAGCTACTTTTCCTGATGGAACGAAACTAGTAACGGTTCATAATCCAATCAGATAAGAATCGACAAGGAGGCATGCTAAATGATACCAGGGCAACTATTTTTAAAAGAAGAAGAAATTATTTGTAATGCTGGGAAAATAGTCACAAAGCTGTCCGTAATTAATACAGGAGATCGGCCTGTTCAAATTGGCTCCCATTTCCATTTTTATGAAGTCAATGAAGCTCTTCAATTCAATCGCGAAGAAGCGTTTGGGAAACGGTTAAACGTTCCTGCGGGTGCTGCCGTTCGTTTTGAGCCTGGAGATGAAAAAGAAATAGAATTGATTGATTTTGGTGGAGAACGTCGTGTGTATGGATTAAATAATAAAACAGATGGATCCGTGGAAAGAGGGGGAAATCAATGAGTTTCAAAATGTCACGAAAGCAATATGCCGAGATGTATGGTCCAACGACAGGAGATTCCATTCGTTTAGCGGATACAGATTTAGTGATCCAAATTGAGAAAGATTATACTACATATGGTGAAGAAGTCATTTTTGGCGGCGGAAAAGTAATCCGTGACGGGATGGGGCAACATCCTCTTGCAACTCGCGAAGATGGAGTTCCGGATGTAGTCATTACAAATGCTGTTATTCTAGACTATACCGGAATTTATAAAGCGGATATTGCAATCCGTGACGGAAAAATTGCTGGAATCGGAAAAGCCGGAAATCCTTTAGTAATGGATAATGTGGATATTGTAATTGGGGCTTCTACAGAAATTATTGCTGGGGAAGGGATGATCGTCACAGCTGGTGGAATCGACTCCCATGTACATTTTATTAATCCAGCACAGGTTGAGACTGCATTAGCTTCCGGTCTTACAACTTTAATTGGAGGAGGCACGGGTCCTGCTGCAGGATCAAAAGCCACAACTGTTACGCCAGGTGAATGGAATATTCATAGAATGCTGCAAGCAGCGGAAGGATTTCCAATTAACGTAGGCTTCACTGGAAAAGGACAAGCTGCGAACGATGAGGCGTTAGCTGAGCAAGTCCGTGCAGGCGCAATTGGATTAAAAGTGCATGAAGACTGGGGAGCTACAGCCTCTGCTATCGACCACGCTCTCCGAGTAGCGGACCAATATGACGTACAAGTTGCCCTTCATGCAGACACGTTGAATGAAGGCGGATTTTTGGAAAACACGCTAGCGGCGATTAAAGACCGAGTTATTCATATGTACCATACGGAAGGGGCAGGGGGCGGACATGCTCCTGATTTAATTAAATCAGCGAGCTTTATGAATGTTCTTCCATCATCTACAAACCCGACATTGCCATATACAATTAATACGATTGACGAGCATTTGGATATGTTAATGGTGTGTCACCATTTAAACCCATCTATTCCTGAAGATCTTGCCTTTGCTGATTCAAGGATTAGACGCGAAACGATTGCGGCTGAAGATATTCTTCAAGACATGGGTGTATTCAGTATGGTTAGCTCAGATGCACAAGCAATGGGACGAATTGGCGAGGTTATTTTACGTACATGGCAAACAGCAGATAAAATGAAAAAACAGCGAGGAGCGTTGGAAGGTGACAGCGAGCTTTCTGATAATAATCGCGCAAAGCGTTATGTAGCTAAATATACGATTAACCCTGCTATCACTCATGGTATTTCTGAATATGTCGGTTCGATTGAAGTGGGAAAAATGGCGGACCTTGTCATTTGGTCACCGGCATTTTTCGGCGTGAAGCCTGAAATGATTCTTAAAAATGGCTTTATCGTAGAAAGCTTAATGGGTGATGCCAATGCGTCCATTCCGACACCACAGCCAGTTATTTATCGGCCAATGTATGGATCTTATGGAAAAGCCTTGTCTAAGAGCTCAATTACCTTTGTTTCTCAAGTCGCTTTTGATGATAAAGTGCATGAAAAATTAGGCTTGGAAAAAACGGTTCTTCCAGTTCATGGTATTCGAAACTTAACGAAAAAGGATATGAAGCTTAATTCCGAAACGCCTGAGATTACGGTTGATCCACAAACGTATGAGGTAAAAGTAAACGGGGAACTCATTACTTGTGAACCTGTGGATATAGTACCGATGGGACAACGCTATTTCTTATTTTAAGTCTTATTTTGAGGTGAAAATATTGATCATTGAAAAAATTGTTACAAATATCGACGCAATGGACAGAGAAGAAATTGCGAAACGCCATATGGAAAAGGTGTACCTGGAAAGTGCTAATTTAGTGAAACGGATTCAAAGAGTGACCACCGACCACGGCCACGAAATTGGCATTCGCTTAAAAGAACTGCGTGACCTTAAGGCGGGCGATGTTTTATATATGGATGATAAAAATATGATTGTCGTAGATGTCCTTTCCGATGATCTATTAGTCATTAGCCCGCGAAGTTTAAATGAAATGGGAACGATTGCCCACCAATTGGGGAATCGTCACCTTCCAGCTCAATTTGAAGAGAATAATATGCTCGTTCAGTATGATTATCTTGTTGAAGAATTGCTTCAAGAGCTTCAAATTCCTTTTACACGTGAAGATCGGAAAGTAAAACAGGCTTTTCGCCATATTGGACATAGCCATGAATCCTAATATTCTTTCTTTATTCCAACTATGTGATTCGAATTTTCCAACTGGTGCTTTTAGTCATTCATATGGTCTAGAGACGTATATTCAAGAAGATCAAGTGTATGATCAAGCATCGTTTTCCAAGTGGCTTCACGTATATTTAAATGAACAGCTTGTCTATTCAGATGGGTTGGCAACCCGTCTTGTCTATGATGCTTTGGAAAATGAGGATGTACAAACGGTGTGGAAGGTCGATCGAATGCTGACGGTTCAAAATTTGCCGCGTGAAACGAGAGAAGGCACCAAACGAATGGGAGAACGCATGGTAAACCTTGTGGGATCTTTATATGAGTTTCCTGTTCACTCGCAATATCAAAAACGGATTAAGGAGAAGCACTCCTTTGGACATCCAGCTATTGCTTTTACGATGATAGGGCACCATCTTGGTGTTCCGAAATCAACTACCACCCTCTATTATTTGTATTCTACTATTTCAAGTCTTGTTCAAAATGCCGTTCGTGCGATTCCGTTAGGACAAACCGCGGGACAGAAGACGATTCATGAGTTTCAAAGTGCTTTAATAGAGGCGACAGAAAAAATTCAAACTTTGGATAAAGAGGATTTTGGAATCATTTCACCAGGTTTAGAGTTATCTCAAATGAAACATGAGCGTGTGAACATTCGTATTTTCATGTCTTAATATAGAAGGAGTGTTTTTATATGGAACCGATTAAAATTGGAGTAGGCGGACCTGTTGGAGCCGGAAAAACGATGTTGGTTGAAAGGCTAACCCGTCATTTAGAAGGTGAAATCAGCATGGCCGTTGTGACGAATGATATTTATACAAAAGAAGATGCCAAATTTTTAATGCAAAATGGAGTCCTACCGGCGGACCGTATTATTGGGGTTGAAACAGGCGGATGTCCACATACAGCTATTCGTGAAGACGCCTCCATGAATTTTGCGGCTATAGATGAATTAAAAGAGAAGCATCCGGACGTAGAGCTCATTTTTGTGGAAAGTGGAGGCGATAATCTTGCGGCGACATTCAGCCCAGAGCTTGTGGATTTCTCCATCTATATTATTGATGTAGCTCAAGGCGAAAAAATTCCGCGTAAAGGTGGCCAAGGGATGATTAAATCAGATTTATTCATCATTAATAAAACGGATTTAGCTCCTTTCGTTGGCGCAAGCCTCGAAGTGATGGAGTCTGATACGAAGGTTTTTCGCGGAAATAAACCGTTTGTTTTCACCAATTTAAAAGATAACACGGGGCTTGATCAGGTCATTAACTGGCTTATGAAGAATGCATTATTAAAAGGATTGGAATAATGGAAGACTGGACTGGAGTTTTATGTCTAGATGTCGAAGATAGGAATGGAAAGACTGTAGCGAAAAATGTATATTTTCAGGGCGCATTGAAAGTGATGCGTCCGGTTTATCATGACGACTCTGGACAAGCTTGTTATTATATATTGAACCCCGGTGGAGGCTATTTAGACGGAGATCGCTATAAAATACAAATTACGCTAGAGAAGCAAGCGAGACTAACCTTAACGACACAATCCGCAACAAAGGTTTATAAGACACCTAACACTCATGCCTACCAGGAAACAGAGATCATTCTACAGTCTGGATGTTATCTCGAATATATTCCGGATCCGCTTATTATGTATCAGGACGCGCGCTATAAACAAAAAAATGTCATTCGGATGGAGAAAGGGGCGACTTTCCTTTATTCCGACATTTTAACCCCAGGGTGGTCTCCGGATGGAGATCGTTTCAGTTATAATCGGCTTCAATTCATCAATGAAATTTATATGGACGAAGAGCTTGTGGCCTATGATCATATTCAATTGAATCCTGCTGCCCAAAATATAGAGAAGATTGGATTCATGGAAGGGTTTTCGCATTTAGGTTCCATGATTGTGGTTGGCGAACAAACAAGCCCTGACCTCCTTGATCGGCTATATCAGGCTATTAATGGGAATACAGATCGATATAAAGTTGGACTATCTTTATTATCTGTACCAGGATTTACGGTTCGTGTATTAGCTAACTCGACACAAGAAATAGAGAAAATCTTTACTGAGTGTCACCGAATTATTAGTCAAGAGTGGTTTAATGCAAAACCGTGTTTTCTAAGAAAGTATTAATACTTAGAACCCGGCAATCAAAAGGTTGCCGGGCTTTTATCCGGGTTAATCAGGCTGTAAAAAACCGCCACTTATGGAAGTTTCACTTTATAAGGGACAAAAAGTTTGAAGGAGAAATATTTATGGATGTTACATTGTTTTCAGTTTTAACGATAGGTTTTGTTTTGGGGATCAGGCATGCAATTGAGCCTGATCATGTGATTGCAGTATCAACAATTGCAAGTCAAAGTAAAAAGTTATGGCACGCTTCTCTAGCAGGGGTATTTTGGGGGATAGGTCATACGATAACATTATTTATAGTTGGTATTATTCTAATTCTTATGAAGGGTGAAATACCAGGGAAATGGTCTATGTCCCTAGAATTTTTAGTAGGAATCATGCTTGTTTATCTTGGTGTTACAACGATTCTTTCTTTCAAAAGTATCCATGTACATACGCATGGACATGATGGAGATGAACATACACATGTCCATACCCATGAACATGGTGGTAAACATGAGCATAAACACAAACATAAACATGTTTCATATTTGAAATCGATGTCTATTGGTCTAGTCCATGGTCTTGCAGGAAGTGGCACTATGGTTATATTGACGATGAGTACAGTAAAGAGTGTTTGGGAAGCGGCTATTTATATCCTTTTATTTGGAGTAGGAACGGTCATTGGTATGCTTTTTTTCACTACGATTATTGGTATCCCTTTTGTGTTAAGTATGAAACGTGTTAAAATTAGTAGAACACTTGTATTCACAATGGGCACAATTAGCATGATTTTTGGAATATATTATATGTATAATTTAGGGGTTAATGAAGGATTATTTAACCTTTGGTTTTAAGTCAGTAAGGAATGTTGAATCGAAGCGTGCTAACATACACACTATTATTGAATGCTATATATGGATGAAGGGGGATTAGATGAATACTCTTGGATATGCGATACTTAGTTCGCTTGGTAGAAATCCATGTTCCGGCTATCAATTAGTTGGATATTTAGAGGTATTATGGCCTGCGAAGCATAGTCAAATATATCCTCTGTTAACTAAAATGGAGAAGAATGGGCTTTTGGAATTTGAACATATTGAACAAACGGGTAAACCTGATAAGAAGATATATTCACTCACAGAGAAGGGAAGAGAAACTCTGGGAAAATGGGTCACTGAATCGCCTTCTGATCCGATCATTCGAGATGAATTTCTTATTAAGATGTATTCGATTTGGTTATCGAATGAAGAAAATGCGAAAAAATTAATTCAGGACCGAATTGCTAAATTAGAACAAACCGTGGCTTTGCGAGATGAAAATATAGCCAGAATTGAACAAACACATGGGAAGAATGGGTTAGAAATGACATCTAAACATTTTGGTGGTTATATTCTTTTTAATAGAAGGAGTATGTTAGCTGAAGAAGAAATTTCATGGTGTAAGTGGGTTCTGAATTTGATTGAGAAAGTAAGATTAAACAATTTATTGTTAGGAATCATTGTAGGAAAACTTAATATAATCATTCAAGACAAGATATTGATTTAATGACTATAATCAAAAATTCCAGCTTTGTTTCGGTGCATGTGCATCCCAATCATCCCAAAAGCTTAATTATTGAATCTGATACCAAAAAAAGGAGGGCTGTTTAAAAGCACAGTCCTCCTTTTGATGTTGTTGGGAAATTTCCCTACAATCAAAGCGAAAGGTTCCCTCTAATAAGAGGAGAGTTATTCGTTGAAGATATTAAGTATATATTTGAAGATGCACCTCAAAATTTGGAGTCTTTAATCACCGCTGACAAAACAGCCTCTTTTAATCGTAGGCAGGTAAATCGGAAATCTAGTAAAGCTTCAATTGGGCAAACATCAGAAAAAAGAAACCTATGCAGTCAAAACTTGCATAGGTTTCTTCCCTATTTACTGGGCACCATAACTAATCAGGTTCGTCATGATTCGATAACCGCCTGGAACCTGACCTTGAATTTGCCTGTATAGGACAAGGTTCGTGTAAAGGTAGGTGCCTTTACCGTATTTCGCCATAAGGATTCCGCCATCAAATGGTGCTTCATTCGGATCAGCCATGGAAATGAACGTTTCAAATCGATCATCCCATTTCATTGGGAAGTACAATCCTCTTTCTTGAACCCAATTATTCCAGTCGTCCGATGTTATTTTATTTGGATAGTTAAAAAGCGCTGATTCTGGTTTCAACACGTTTACCGCGGCATTTTCATCTGTTACCCTCCAGCGAATGGAAGGATTCCCGAGGGTAAGTGGATATGGGGCAGTCTTCAGGGCATCCCATCCATCACCGGGTTTATGGTATTGAACGACGAGATGACCGCCATTTTCCACATATTCAAGTAAGCGAGCGTTATTTGCCTTCAAATCTTCCCTGGATAGATAGGCACGTATGCCTGTAACGATCGTGTCGTATTGGCTCAAATCACCTTCTGCTAAATCAGCTGCGGTTAACTTTGTAATGTTAAGGCCTGCATTGCTTAAGTAATCTGCTACTTTATCAAATCCACTTTCAATGTAACCCACTTTTAATGAAGCTGGCATTAAAAGCTCAAATGCAACGGTGTTGATGGCTGCTGGGTATTGGTAATAGAATGTTCCGATATGGTCATAGGAAATTTCCTGGATGGTTGAATCAAAGGTTTTTCCATTGACAGTGGCAACTGCCTTAACCTGATATTCCCCATTTTGTATTGCCTTCGGTGGTGTGAGGGTGAACTTCACTTGTTTTTCTTCTGATTTTTCATTAAATGATACGGTGGCTTTTTTAGGGCTAATTCCCCAATTTTCAGGGATTTTCAAAGCGAACTTTGCTGATGTCTTTCCCTCTGTATAATTTTTCAAGGTTACGGTCACTGGTATTTCTTCTTTTACATCTACTGTATTTACCACGATATCTTCAGGAGATAGGGTAAGGCCAACGTCAGGAAGGACAGCTATCGTTCCATCCAATTCTTCCTTTATGGCAGTTTTGGTGCTGCCGTATTTATAAGAAATATTGGTTGTAATTGTTGATTCATCATAAGCATGGTAATAAGCTGCATCTTCTGGGACTTTAACCTGGTAGGTTATTTTTGCTGATTCATTTGGTTTTAGATTGATTTCTTTAGATTTTGTTTTAGCCGTCCATCCTTTAGGCACGTTCAATGCAGCTGCGACTTTTTTCAATGCTTGTTTCCCGTTATTCTTCAAGGTTACGGTTACGTTCGTATTTTGGCCTTTCGTAAGAATCCTTGAAGCAGCTTTAGCTTGAACATCCAGTCCTGAGGAGACATAACTGACGTTTTGCAATTGCTCATCTTTTAATGAGAGCTTATGAATCAAGTCGTTCTTCGTGGCAGGGCTTAGCTTAGCTTTTTTGATTTGCGCAATAATTGAACGAACATTGGAGAGCGCTGTTTGGGATGTTGAAAAAACACGTTTATCATTTGGATAAGCCGTAATAACGGCATCCAAATTTCGTTGTAAGTATTTAAATTCACCCTTTAATTTTGAAGCTGAGTGAGGGAGTTTTTCAGCCCATTCCGTAAAATTATAAGGTACACCTGCAAAAAGGTCCGACTGTTTTTTTGTATCAACGGCACTTTGTTTCAAATCCAGATGGATCTGTCGAGGTGCTGCAGGAATATCAGAACCCATGCCTTGGCTTTTATGAAGATAGCGGGATTGTTCCCCAAGCTGCGGGTAAGTCATACCATATATTGGATCAAGTTTTCCGATTTCAATCGAAGTGGTTGCTTGATCTGCGGAGGGAACAGGTAAATATAACTTTTTCACTTGCCATACAGATAGACCCTGTTTCAATTGTTGTGGAAAAACAGTTGGATCAGCGGCATCCTTAAAGGCACGTTCACTTAAGATTGTCATTGTTCGATGATGTCCATGCTGGGTATCATCATTTTGGAAGGAAGGCATCAATATATCAGGCTGATATGTTCGAATAAAGCGGATAAGCCGTTCATACGTGAGTTCCTCACCCCACTTTTCTAATGTTTCTCCTGGTGTTTTAGAGAAGCCGAAATCATAAATGGGATCAGAGGTTGTTTCACTTAGATGATACGCCTTCACCCCAGTGATTTTTGCAGCTTCTATCATTTCTCTTGAACGGATGATTCCAAGAGCATTGTCCAGTTCATCCCCAATTTCATTTTGTCCCCCTTCACCCCGATTTGCAATCAGGCTGGATGTCTTCACACCTAATCCTCTCGATAGATAAGCGAGAAAGTCACTTCGCTCATCATCTGGATGGGCTCCGCTGTTTAAGAATGTCACGGTCGTCTCGAGTGGCTTGACTGCATTCCATAACTCAACGTTGGCTTTCTCCGTTTTTGCAGCGCTGCCCCCGAGCGGCAATGATGCAAGAACGAACCAAAGAGAAAGCAAAGATACCAGAGCTTTTTTCATTTTTCATTTAACCTCCTTCAACTAAAATACCTAAACTTTTGTGAAGAAATTAATGTAGGTTAGTAATATTTTCTAACCAACCAGGCGGAAAAAACATATCTAATAAATATCATTGATGGTTATAAATGTAAATAATGCGAAGTAACTATTAAAATAAGAATATTTAAAATAATCAAAAATAACTTGTGTGCTAAATTCCTTTGAGTTATATTTTTACTTAATTAGGAAGAATTACTAACTAAATGATGTAAGGCCGTGATGTGATGAGTTTTAAAAAAACACCCAGTCATCAAAAATATGCAAATAAAAAAAGGATCATTCAATGCATTCAACAATGTTCACCCATTTCAAGAGCGGAAATCGCCGTTAAGCTTCAGTTGAGTAAACCGACTGTTTCTCTGGCTGTGGATGAACTTATACAGGAGAAATGGGTATTTGAGAAAGGGATTGGGGAGTCCTCTTCTCAAGGTGGGAGAAGGCCTATCCAGCTCTTTTTCAATGAGAAGGCTGCCTATATCATTGGGACTGATATTGGCGGGACGAAAGTGAAAATCGTTTTATGTGATTTAAGTGGAAAAATCCTTGCTGAAACTAGTTTTTCAACAAAAAATTATTTGCAATCAGGTCTTCTTAAACAAATGGCGATTGAAACGGAACGGTTAATTGCAAAGAATCAGATTGTGAAAAACAGGATATTAGGGATGGGGGTTGGGATTCCTGGTATAACGCAAACGGCAAGCGGATTAGTCATAGAGGCACCGAGTTTAGGATGGATTCAATATCCGTTTATAGCGGAAGCGAAACGGTATTTTGATTTCCCTATTTTTCTCGACAATGATGTAAACGCGGCGGCACTCGGTGAACAGTGGCTGGGTAATGCACAAAATAAGCGGAATTTGTTGTTCATTGCGGTTGGAACCGGTATAGGAAGCGGCATTATCTTGAATAACCAGTTATACAGAGGGGCTTCCAGTGCAGCTGGGGAGATGGGTTATATGGTGACGGACAAAGAGGATATGAAGCGTGAATTCAAGCCGATTTTCCATAGGTACGGTTATTTGGAAAGTGTCGCAGGAGGAAAATCGATTGGCGGTCATTTTACCAGAGCTGTTCTCAAAGATCCTCAGCATTCTTTATTTGAACGGGCCAAGTCTTCCGAACTGACAGGGGAAGATGCCTTTTTGTCCGCGAAAAAAGGGGACACGACAGCCATGGCCGTCATTAATGAAGCAATCGAACATTTAGCCTGCGGAATTGTCAATGCGGCTAGTTTGCTAAATCCAGATGTGATCATATTAGGAGGTGGTGTATTAAATTCATCTGAATACATTTTACCTAGAATTCGTGAGATCGTTGATCGATATCTTCCAAGTTTAGTAGAAATGAAAATTTCACAACTGGGAGAAAACGCAGGAGTATTAGGAGCGGTTTCCCTATTCTTAAGGGAACATGATAGCATTTTGAATTTTCATGATGAGGGGGATTAATAATGAAAAAGAGGAAAAAGTCGCTTGTTTCAGTACTGACTTTATCGGCAGCAATATTGATTTCAGGATGTAACGGTACTGATACGAAAACGAATTCGGATGCTGGCGGTGCCAAGGGAGAAAAAGGTGAGTTGGAAGATAAAATCGTCGTTTATTCACCGCATGGCAAAGATATTTTATCAACATTCGAAAAGCAGTTCGAAGGTAAATATGGCATTGATGTTGAGTGGCTTGACATGGGGTCTCAGGAAGTCCTTGACCGTGTTCGCTCAGAAAAAAATAATCCGCAGGCAGACGTTTGGTGGGGAGCACCTTCCACTAACTTCAATCAAGCAAAAGATGAGGGGCTGCTAGCTGCTTATAAGCCTACCTATTCCGATAGTCTTGATGCAGGATTCCGCGATCCGGAATGGTATTGGACGGGAACGAGCCAGACACCGGAAGTCATCATGTACAACAGCAAAGAACTATCCAAAGCCGAAGTGCCGAAAGATTGGGATGAGCTGCTTGATCCGAAGTGGAAAGATGAAATCATCCTCCGCTATCCGCTAGCCTCCGGGACGATGAGRACAATTTTTTCTGCGATGATCTATCGTACGTATAAGAAAACAAATGATCCACAAGAAGGATATGACTGGTTAAAGAAGCTCGACCAAAATACAAAGGAATATTCAGCCAACCCGGAAATGATGTATAACAAGGTGGCAAAAGGAGAGGGCTCGCTTTCCGTTTGGGCAATGCCGGATGTTGTCATGCTGAAAGAAAATAAAAATTATCCGTTTGAGTTCGTCATTCCTGAAAGCGGAACGCCAGTATTGACAGAAGGAATTGCCATCGTTGAAGGTGCCAAACATCCCAAAGCGGCTGAAGCGTTTTATGAGTTTGTGAATTCACCAGAAGCCGCGAAGATTTTGGCGGAAGACTTTTACAGGATTCCGACCAGAAGTGATGTGAAGGATTTACCTGAATGGATCACGGATACAGAAATTAAAGCGATGGATATTGATTGGAATGCATTCCAAGAAAAAGGTGACGAGTGGATGAAATATTGGGACGAAAATATAAAAAGTGGGGATAAAGAAATTAAAGAATAAGGAAGTGTCGTTGGATGGCGTCAATAAAAATAGAGAATGTCCAAAAAGCCTTCGGGAAAACGATAGCTGTTGATCATTTAAATCTGGAAATCAAAGAAGGCGAGTTTTTTACCTTTCTTGGCCCAAGTGGCTGCGGTAAAACGACAACGCTTCGGATGATTGCCGGTTTTTATTATCCTACACAAGGCGTCGTCCGATTCGGCAACAAAGATATGACGCGTGTACCTCCGGAGAAAAGGAATACAGGCATGGTATTTCAAAACTATGCCCTCTTTCCCCACATGACTGTATTTGAAAATGTTGCATTTGGTTTGCGCGTGAGAAAAGTTTCTTCAAGCGATTTAAAGGGGAAAGTGCTGGATGCACTTCGCAAAGTCAGACTGGAGAGCTACTCGAGTCGTCAAGTGAGCCAGTTAAGCGGAGGACAGCAGCAGCGTGTTGCCCTTGCCAGGGCCCTGGTTATTGAACCAGAAATATTGCTGCTGGATGAACCATTAAGTAATCTGGATGCCAAGCTTCGTGATGAAATGAGGGTAGAAATCTTAAGGCTGCAGCGTGATTATAAGATTACCACCATTTATGTCACACATGATCAAGCTGAGGCATTGTCCATGAGTGATCGGATTGCTGTGTTCAATTTTGGTGTATGCCACCAGGTCGGGACGCCGGCAGAAATTTATAATCGGCCGGCCAATGATTTCGTGGCGAGTTTCATAGGTGAGATTAATCTATTGCCCGTTCAAGTCGAAAAAGTTCAACAAGATAATATAGTGGTAACCCTAAAAAACAGTGAACAACCGATTAAATTCAATGTACAAAATCAAGTTAGTGAAGGAATTTCTATTCTGCAGACTGATTATGACCTTGCTGTTTCGATTCGTCCTGAAGCAATCAGGATTCTGGATGTGGCCGAAGAGGGAATGAATATCTTTAAAGGCAAAATCAATTCCGTCCAATTCTTTGGATCTGTAGTAAATGTCATGGTGGATGTTCAAAACGTGTTATTAAGGGTGGATGTATTTAATACTCATGAATTTGGATACTTTTATCAAGGGAAGGAAGTATATGTCCAACTTCCTGGGAAACAGCTCCGCCTTATCCCTGTCATAAGCGGTGAAGTTCCATGATTAAAAATCGTGATACTAGACTAACGATTTGGCTCCTAATACCAGTTGTATTAGTGCTCGTGGCTTATGTTCTCTACCCATCGTCGAGAACATTTATAGAAAGTTTGCAAAAAGACGGATCGATATCCCTGGGGAATTATCAGGACTTCTTCGTACAGGAATCAAAAACGAACCTAGAGGCTCTATGGAATTCCGTTTATATATCCATATTGAGTGTATTGGTCAGTGCCTTGATTGGCATTCCACTCGCATTCATTTTTAACCGTTACGATTTTCCAGGCAGAAGCTTCTTTTCATCAGCAGCGATTTTGCCGATTGTTCTTCCATCATTGGTGGGGGTTATGGCCTTTATGTTTTTATATGGAGAATCGGGATTAATTCCAAATGCTATCAAGGATATGTTCGGTCTCGATAAAGTTCCATTTAAAATTGGCGGGGTATCAGGAATCCTGATCGTTCATGCCTATACGATGTATGTCTATTTTTATATGACCGTATCCGCTGCAATCAATAAAATTGATCCGTCCCTGGAAGAAGCTGCATATAACTTAGGCGCAAATAAATTCAAGGTTTTTTGGAAGGTGACATTTCCGTTATTGACACCTGCCATCGTTGCCGCTTCTTTACTTGTTTTCATGATATCAATGGCTTCTTTCAGTGCCCCGTTTCTATTGGCTGGCGGGTACAG
This sequence comes from Peribacillus sp. P4_B1, assembly GCF_056402395.1. Classification (NCBI taxonomy): domain Bacteria; kingdom Bacillati; phylum Bacillota; class Bacilli; order Caryophanales; family Bacillaceae; genus Peribacillus; species Peribacillus sp. P4_B1. Next base: position 121,478 of record NZ_JBFUHM010000004.1, on the reverse strand, counting down.
GGTGTTGAGCCTGCAAATTTATTTTTCGAAAATCAATGGTGATATGGAAATTGCTGCCACTCAATCCGTCATTCTATCCATTGTTTCAATTTCATTTCTATTATTCATGCGTTGGTATCAGAATAGGAAAGATTACCGCATGGCTTCGAAAGGGATTGGGGCACACAGGAGTGAAGTGAAAAATCCATTTATGAAGTGGATGATGGTCGTAACGGGTATCATCGGCGTACTTATTCTGCTTTTACCGCACTTTACGATTCTATTGCTTTCGCTTGTGCCGGATGGAACCTGGACGTTTCAAACGTACCCGACAGTATTTAATGCGGAAAATTACCGACTTTTGTTTGAAGACCCCAATATCTTTAAACCGTTACGAAATAGTTTACTGATGGCTGTTATTGCCACACTGGCAAATTTGGTGTTTGGGGTCATCGCGTCCTATGTTCTTGTTAAACGGAAATTCGTCGGGAAAAGCTTTATTGATATCCTAGTCATGATTCCGTGGGCCTTGCCTGCAACGGTTATTGGGATGAACTTGATATTCGCATTTAATGAACCTAGCGTTTTTTCTTTCGGTCAAATATTAGTAGGAACATTTTGGATTTTGCCCCTTGCCTATTTCATCAGACATATTCCCCTTGTAGTTCGCTCAACTAACGCCGTTCTGGAACAGCTTGATGACTCAATTGAGGAAGCGGCAAGAAACTTGGGGGCAAAGTGGTTTTATACCTTCAGAAAGGTCATATTACCGATTATTTTGCCTGGTGTTTTATCAGGGACATTATTAGCCTTTATAGAGTCTGTAGGAGAATTCCCAACCTCGGTCCTGTTGTACACGATTTCAAACAGACCCATATCCATTGAAATCATGAATCAGCTTCGGATGTTCAATATGGGGCAGGCAGCTGCCTATGGGATGATTCAAATCACGCTGATAGTTATCGTTCTTTTTATTTCGAACAAGTTTTTTGGAATAAAAGCGGAAAAAGCTTTATAAATCGGAGGTTCAAAGATGAGTAAGCTTGAAGAATTTATCAAAAATGAAGGCAGTGTTTTTCCCGGAAAAACATATGCGGAAGAGCTTCTAATGCCTGTTTTTAATGATCAAAGAGATTACTTATTTCATGTTATGTTCGATATTCATCGGGCACATGTCATCATGCTTTCGGAACAAAAGATCATTAAAGAAGAAGAAGCGAAAACCATGCTGGAGGGGATTCGGAAAGTGGCTCAAACAGATCTCACTCTCCTGACCTATCAACCTCAATTCGAAGACTTATTTTTCATGATGGAGGCAAAGATTGGCGAGGAAATCGGTCACGAGCTCGCAGGAAAGATTCATATCGGCCGCAGCCGTAATGATATGGGAGTTGCGATGTATCGGCTTGTTATAAGAGGTCATCTTTTGCAATTGATCGGCTATGCAAACCAATTGAGCGAGGCATTCTTGGTGCAGGCAGAAAAACATATAGAAACCTATATTACTGGTTACACGCATACCCAACCGGCTCAGCCGACTACATTAGGCCATTACTTTTTAGCCATTTATGACGTTCTTCAAAGGGATATTGGACGGTTATGGGCAGCCTTTGAAACGGTGAACCAATCCCCCCTGGGCGCGGCTGCGTTAACAACTACTGGTTTTCCAATCAGCCGTAACCGTACCGCTGAACTGCTTGGGTTTGAGGCGGTTGTTGAAAATTCCTATGACTCGATAGGCGGGGCAGATTATTTATTGGAAACCGCAACTGCCATCATGACGTGCATGGTCAATACTGGGAGGTGGATCCAAGATTTCCTGCAGCATGTGACAAGGGAGTTTGGTACATTTCATGTGGCAGATCCTTATGTTCAAGTTAGCAGCATCATGCCGCAAAAAAGAAACCCAGTATCAATTGAACATTCCCGTTCGATTGCAAGCAGTGCGTATGGTGATGCACTTGCTGCAATGAATATGATCCACAACACACCATTTGGAGATATCGTCGATACGGAAGATGATTTACAGCCGCATTTATATCGGGCTTTTTCGAATGCAGGCCGTGTCATGAAACTAATGTATGCAGTCATATCAACATTGAAAGTAAATGAAGAACATACAAAAAAATTGGCCGCAAAATCCAGTATAACAATTACTGAATTAGCTGATACCCTATCAAGAGATTACGAGATATCATTTAGAAAAGCCCATTCCATAGCAAGTACAATTGCAAAACGGTCGATAAGTGAAGGGAAAGAGCTATATGATTGGGACACACAAGAAATCAACAAGATCATCAATGAATTCGTTGCAGTGAATTTAACTGAAGACGAATGGAAAAAAATCATCTCTCCTGAATACTTTGTGGAAATTAGAAGCATTCAAGGCGGGCCCAGCCCGAAAGAGGTTTCGAGGATGATTGTAAATAGAAAACAAAAACTGGAACAAGCGTTGCAGGAGTATAAGGAAATGGTTAAAACATTGAATGATGGAAGGAAGGCTTTAGTGGATTACTAAGTTATGAGTTTTAACGGGCATTAAATTCACGAGTATTTGCTCCAAACTCACGAGTAAAAGCATGAAACTCACGAGTATTTGCTCCAAATTCACGAGTATTTGCACCAAAATCACGAGTAAAAGCGTGAAATTCACGAGTATTTGCTCCAATCGCGAGTAAAAGCAATGCGGGATGTATTTTAAAGTTCATATTTCATAATATATAGTCATTCTTTATTAGGGTGGCTATTTATTTTGATTTTTATTGCAACTGAGATTTCCCTAATGATAGTAAATGAAGATTATTTCCAAAACGATGCTATTATTTGTAAAATACATAATATAAGGCGGAACGTTAATGTCAAATAGATCTCAGTTCGGTTTATCCTGATTTTAATAGCTTTTGTAATATCGATTACTTTTTGCTTTAATCCGGAAGCCTTATTAAAAGGTGGATATGATTTAGCTATGGATGGTCTGGTAGTAGCCAGAACCTTGATGAATTTATTAGTTAAAATAGGGGATTTGATGATAAACAAAAAAGATTGGTAGTTTATTATGAGACATTGTTTTTTGACGGCTATTTAACTTTCTATAATCACTCTTAAGAAAAAGGACATTATTACTGTATTATTCGAAGGAAGGCTCAGTCTTTTGACTGAGCCTTCCGATGTTCATTCACAGGATTTCCAAAATAATCAGCATCAATGAGTGCTTCAAATATCGTTAACGGATTTTGGTTCCAACTGAACCGCATGATTCCTGAGGGCAAGACTTACCGTTATCATCACAATGAAATTGAATGCCAAGGCGATGATTCCCACATTCAAATCTTTCGCTGCTTGTGGCAAGGATGGAAACAGGGTCCCTATTGTTGAATGACTGAGTGTAATGCAGATCACGATGGCCAATCCGGTGATGATGCCGGCGATTGCGCCATATTTATTGATTGGATTCTTTTTCTTCTTCAGACTAAATAGAAGGGACGGGAATAGCTGTGTGATGAGACTGTATCCCATGAGAATTAATGCTGACATCGTTTCGCCGCCGTTTAAGGTGAAGTAGACGGCTATAAGAGCAATGATTGGTACAAGGATTTTTGCCAATCTTACAACGTGGCGATCTGATACTGCAGGTGCAAATTCCTTATAGACGTTTTTAGCGAGCAGTGTAGCGACGCTCATCAAAAGCATGGATCCCGGCACCAATGCGGTCAGCAACCCAGCCCCGCCGATTATACCTATAAACCATGGGTCAAAGGTCTGAATCGAAAGGCGCAGCAATGAGAGGTCTGCATCTGCCCCTACGAGTCCAGGCACTTTCAATATAGCTGTAAACCCTACAAAAAATACGAATAACAGCATGAGCGTATATAAAGGGCTGATGATGGCATTTTTTCGAAATACCTTCCCGCTGCGAGCTGAATAAACCGCGCTGAAAACTTGGGGCCACATATAGAAACCAAATACAAGCAATATTACCGTGGAGATGAACCATGATATGCTAAGTCCCTGCTCGGGGAACTTTAGAAAACCAGGCTTGGCCGCATCAATTGCTTCGAACATCGGCTGAAATCCACCAAAGTAATGAATGGGCAGATAAATTCCTAAGAATCCTATAATGGCGATCATCATGATATCTTTAATGACTGCTGTCCAGACTGAGCCGTGTATACCGGAAATCATTACATAAATGGTAAGGCCGATTGCCCCCATCCATACCGCCGCAGACATTGAGATTGCACCATAAGATGCCTCTGAGACAATGATCCCCAATCCTTTCAGCTGCACGACGATCACTGGAATCATCGAGACCACACCGACAAGCGCAGCCAAAATTCCTAAACTGGGACTCTTATATTTGCTTACAAAAAAATCGGATTGGGACATCAGCTTATTTTCTTTGGCATATTTCCATATTTCAGGAAGGAGCCAATAGGATAATACGTAAGACAAAGTAATGTAAATAAGAACATATAGAGCGGGTGCGCCCTTGCCATAGGCCCAGCCGCTGCCGCCAAGGAAGGAGAAGGTCGTATAGATTTCCCCAGCCATCAGCAGGAAGACGAATATTGCACCAAAACCGCGTCCGCCCACCGTCCATTGTTCCAAGTTCATATCTTTTCCTTTTGAAGAACGAATGCCTAAAAATATCGATAGTAGTAAAAAAGCTAAAATGATTATGAGGGCAATATTCATTCCTGGTCACCTTCCCGATTCCGGGGATCCAGCTTATACATGATGCCCAAGATGGCAGAGGTAAGGACCACCCACATAGCCATCCAGAACATATTGAAAGGCATCCCTAATACATAAGGTTTTATTCTATTAACAAAAGGCAGAAATCCTAGTATGCCTATAAAAGGAACTAGAGTAAGGATATATAGAATCTTCATTAAACAAACCCCTCCGTTTTAAATAAAGTGAAACGTCCAACAATGGGGGTTTTACTTCAGTGCCACTGATGGATGGGTGAACCAAACTGGATGGAAAATTCATACATGACGGATATTCCTTCTTTGATAAGGAACCGATGATAAATATAAGCTTACACTATTTTGATATGAAATTTAATGCAGTTGCTTGATATATTTTTTAGCAACAGAGCCGCTGATAAAAGATAAAGCCTTGAATTCTTATAGAGTTCAAGGCTTTATCCTTTTACTATCTTTTTTTCTGATAGTTATATAGTATCACCAAGACCATGAACCAGATTGGCGTCATAAGCAGTGATAGCCGTGTGGCTTCAGCGAATAGCATAACGATAAGGATGAACAGGAATAATCCTAAAATGGCGTAATTGATAAAGGGTGTAAAAGGAGCCCTGAAAGTTGATTCGGCTCTTAGGTCCGGCCGTGTTTTCGAATATTTGATATGTGAGATCAAGATGATGCTCCATACCCATATGAAACAGATGGCACTGATGGTTGTCACAACGGTAAATGCCTGTTCCGGTATCAGTTTGCTTAACAATGCTCCTAGTGATACAACGATTGTTGATGTTAATAAGGCATTGCTAGGAACAGCCTGTTGATTTAATTTTTCCAGTTTAGCAGGGGCTTCTCCATTCCTGCTTAACGTATAGAGTATTCGGCTTGTTGAAAATAAACCGCTGTTGCATGCAGAAGCAGCTGATGTCAAAACGACGAAATTGATGATCCCCGCAGCGACAGGAATGCCGATTAGCGCAAAGACTTCTACAAATGGGCTGCTCGTGGCATTCAGTTGTGTCCAAGGGTTGACACAGAGAATGACGAATATGGCACCTACATAGAAAAGTAAAATCCGGACTGGGATTTTATTGATGGCAGACGGAATGTTCTTTCTCGGGTTCGCCGTTTCTGCTGCTGAAACCCCGACCAATTCGACACCTACAAAGGAGAAGACGACCAGCTGTAAAGACAACAGGAATCCGGAAATTCCATTTGGGAACATGCCTCCATGAGTCCATAGGTTCGTTAGGGAAACCGTTCCCGTATTGGTATTGAAGCCGATGGCCAAGAGAATGATTCCTACGAATATCAAGGTGATGATCGTGATTACTTTTATGATGGCAAACCAGAATTCCAATTCGCCAAATAACTTAACGGTCAATAGGTTCAATCCTAACAGAATGACAAGGCATATTAGAGCCGGTATCCATTGAGGGATATCGAACCAGTATTGTATATAGACACCGACAGCTATGATATCGGCCATTGCGGTCATGATCCAACAGAACCAATATGTCCAACCGGTCACGAAGCCAGCCCATGGGCCGACATATTCGGTTGCGAATTCAGTGAATGACGTATATCCTGCATTGGATAAGAGCAATTCGCCTAGGGCTCTCATCACAAAAAACAAGGCAATTCCAATTATTAGATAGGAGAAGATGATAGATGGACCTGCCATTTGTATGGCTTTTCCGGATCCCAAAAATAAACCGGTACCAATGGTTCCTCCTATTGCAATAAGTTGTACATGACGATTTTTTAAATCTCTTTTTAATTCCTGTTTAGCCAATTCGTACGCCCCCGTCTTTTATAGTCTTGGTAGTGAATGATTTCAAACCTGCATGGTCTTGGAGAAGGACGTGATTTTTTCACCCAGCTTGCCAATGGTTTTCACGAGTGTTGTTTTAAGTCCAATCACAAAGTGGACAATAAAAAAAGAGATTGGATATACCAATCTCTTAAAGGGTTCAGAATAACAATTTATCATTCGTTACTCTTCTGTCCTTTTGCCTGAGATTGTGAATCCTTCGGCGCTGCATCTTGTACAGTCTCTCCAGAAGCTGCTCCTGCTATAGTGTCATCCATAGCATTCATCGCTTGCTTGTATGCGGTTGTGTAAAAATGTCTGTCTGCGGTGATCTTCCACTGCTGAAGCATTCATTATACTTATAAAATAATATTGGAATTCTATCATCTATTTTTCTGAAGGTCAACAATTTTTTTTGGGAGTTAGCCAGTCTTATAAGAGGTTTATAACACATTGAAATGGTTTTAATTTTTTTAAACGTTCACTTGAAAAGACTTTGAATGGTTCAAAGCAGAAGTGATTGTTTTCTACTCTTTTTTTGTGTAATCACTATTATAAAATACTGATTCACTTTTTTAAAAAAAGGTATTTTAAGATAGGAAAAATCGCCAAGATATATTTGACAACTGTTTTTTTGAAAAATACATTTGTGTTTTTAAAGAGTATTTACTATTATAAGATAAGAAAACAAAATTAAAGTGTTATTTATATGATTACGATAAGGCATTTCTAACCACAATAATAAATAGAGTCGATTGGCGGTAAGGTTGGAAGAGCATTGCTGCTAATATTGCACCTGGGGGAGTTAATCATGTCAAACAAGGAATTAAAGAGAGGGCTGGAGGCACGTCACATTCAAATGATAGCTTTGGGCGGAACCATTGGGGTCGGGTTATTCATGGGATCGGCGAGCACGATCAAATGGACAGGGCCTTCTGTAATGCTTGCATATGCCATCGCAGGTATATTTATATTTTTCATCATGCGTTCTATGGGGGAGATGCTATATTTAGAACCGACTACGGGTTCTTTTGCATCCTTTGCTAGCAGCTATATACATCCTTTGGCAGGTTATATGACTGCTTGGAGCAATTGGTTTCAATGGGTAATCGTAGGAATGTCCGAAATCATCGCCGTTGGAATGTATATGCAGTATTGGTTCCCGGAGTTACCAGCTTGGATACCAGGTGTGGTCGCCATGATCATCTTGGGGGCAGCCAACCTCATTTCCGTAAAATCTTTCGGGGAATTTGAATTTTGGTTTGCGCTTATAAAAATAATAACGATTGTATTGATGATCGTTGCCGGCCTTGGCCTTATTTTCTTTGGAATAGGGAATGGCGGAGACGCAATTGGATTATCGAATCTTTGGGCAAATGGCGGCTTCTTTACGGGAGGCTGGACAGGATTCTTCTTTGCGCTTTCCCTTGTTGTGGCTTCCTATCAAGGCGTTGAGCTCATCGGCATCGCGGCCGGAGAAGCGAAGAATCCAACGAAGACCGTAACAAAAGCGATCCAATCAATCATATGGCGCATTTTAATTTTCTATATTGGCGCTATATTCGTCATCGTGACGGTTTATCCATGGGATAAACTAGATGACATCGGAAGTCCATTCGTTTCAACCTTTGCTAAAATCGGTATCACAGCAGCTGCAGGAATCATTAACTTTGTCGTAATCACTGCGGCAATGTCCGGATGCAACAGTGGGATCTTCAGTGCAGGGCGTATGCTTTACACACTGGCATTGAATGGCCAAGCTCCTAAAATCTTTGCAAAAGTATCTAAAAGTGGAGTGCCGGCATATTGTACGATCGCTGTACTATTAGGATTGGGTATCGGGGTTGTCCTGAATTACCTTGCACCGCCGGAATTATTCCTTTATGTGTACAGTGCGAGTGTTTTACCCGGAATGATTCCATGGTTTGTCATACTTATCAGTGAGCTTAAATTCAGAAAGGTAAATGCTGCTGAAATGGAGAAACATCCGTTCAAAATGCCGTTTGCCCCTTACAGTAATTATGCGACAATTGCCTTTTTACTGATGGTGCTGGTGGGTATGTGGATCAATCCCAGTACAAGGATTTCCTTGGTTGTCGGGATCGTTTTCCTAGCATTGGTAGTAGTAAGTTATTACATGCTGAAAATGGATAAACGAATACCATTGGATGCTAAATCCGATGATGAGATTTCCAGTTAAGAAGTCTCGTGCCATTTCGATAAAAAGATGAGTGATACGAGTTTTTCTATAATAAGGATTTTGGGAGATCATCTTGGTTAATCTACGTTCATGACTCGAGCTTTGCCGAGTGTGTTTCCCCTTAGTATAAATATAATAGACACTAATTAAAGTTGTGCATAAATTGTGGACAAAACAAAGAGAGATAAAGAGAAATCTTCATCCCTCAGGCTTTTTCCCAACTTGTGCATGACTTTTTTTGAGGAAAGAACAGTTATTGTAGAAAAAATTCTCAATAAAGCTATGGAGTATTCAAGTATTTTCTTTGGCAGAAAATGAGATTTTCCTAACTAGGCATGAATTCTATGTAAATGGTTTTGGGATATAATTTGTAAAAAATGAACGGTTCATTTTTGCACATATAGGCTATTTAAGGTTTTTAAGTATAATGTTTAAGGGAAATGATTATAGGTTTTAACATATGTTCTAAAAATCGAATGTTTGTTTTTTTGAGCCTTTATTCGCCTAATTTTTTCAAATTCAAAAGAATATTGATAGGTAATTCCGAAAAATCAATGGTAATATTTAAAAAATATAAATATTTTTTTAGTGTTGTGGAATTTAAAATAATCTTATATACTTAAAAAAACTATTTTCCTATATGTAACTGGCGCAACATGGAGTACCATGGGGGAGCATATAGAGTATAAGCCGCGCGCCTGGGCAAACACTTGATTTATAGATCAAGTGTTTTTTATTTTCCTAGGAAGAGGTGTAGGTAGAGATGAGTAATATGCATAGAAAGATGGGGACCTTTGCTTTAACTATGACAGGTATTGGTTCTATTATCGGCTCAGGTTGGTTGTTCGGAGCGTGGAAAGCTGCCCAGATTGCTGGACCAGCAGCTATTTTTTCTTGGATTATCGGTATGGTGGTAATTTTATTTATTGCATTATCTTACGCAGAGCTTGGGGCAATGTTTCCTGAAGCTGGAGGCATGGTTAAGTATCCTCAATATTCGCATGGCTCTTTTATTGGATTTTTAGCTGCGTGGGCGAACTGGATATCTATCGCTTCGACTATTACCGTTGAGGCCATTGCTTCGGTACAATATATGAGTACGTGGCCTTGGGAATGGGCCAGATGGTCTCATTCTTTAGTTGATAACAATATCTTAACGACCAAAGGATTATTCATAGCTTCTTTACTACTATTGTTCTATTTCTTCGTCAACTATTGGACAGTCAACCTTTTTGCTAAGGCAAATTCATTTATTACCATTTTTAAATTAATTGTTCCAGGTGTAATGGCAGGATCGTTATTTTTTGCTGGATTTCATGGTGAAAACTTTACAAGTTCTCAGGGTATCGCACCATATGGTTGGGCAAGCGTTTTAACAGCAGTAGCTACTTCTGGTATAGTGTTTGCGTTTAACGGATTTCAAAGTCCCGTTAATATGGCAGGTGAAGCGAAGTCACCGAATAAGTCTATACCTATTGCTGTTATTGGCTCTATTCTAATTGCAGGTTTTATATACGTTATGTTACAAGTTGTGTTCATCGGTGTAGTCGATCCGTCAATGATCGTGAACGGATGGAGTCATCTGAATTTTAATTCACCTTTTGCAGATTTGGCAATTGCTCTAAGCCTTAACTGGTTAGCGATTGTATTGTTTGTAGATGCGTTTGTTTCACCGTCTGGTTCAGGTGCCACTTATACAGCTACAACTTCGCGAATGCTTTATGGAATGCAGAAAAATGGATACTTACCGAGGATCTTTGGTACATTACATCCACTTTATGGTGTTCCGCGTGCAGCGATGTTATTAAACTTAGGTGTATGTTTTATCTTTTTATTTTTGTTCCGCGGATGGGGCGTACTTGCAGAAGTGATTTCAGTTGCCACACTTATTTCGTATATCATGGGGCCAGTTGCATTGGCAACATTAAGACGTACCGCTTCACATTTTAACCGTCCATTTCACTTAAAAGGTGCCTCTATTATTGCACCTTGCGGATTTGTTTTTGCATCGCTTACTTTATACTGGGCGCGTTGGCCATTAACAGGAGAAGTCGCTTTCATCATTGCCATTGGACTGCCTATTTACTTTTATTATCAAGCTAAAAATAAATGGAATGGATTCAAAAAACAATTTTTATCAGGTGTTTGGATGCTTCTTTACTTAGGTTGTATGATTTTGATTTCTTATATTGGAAGTGAGAAGTTCGGCGGAAAAAATATTCTTACATTTGGCTGGGATATGGTGGTCATTACATGTCTGGCACTTGGCTTCTTTTGGTGGGGAGTTAAGAGCGGGATTAAAACGGAATACATGGATGAAGCTGAAAAAATCAACAAAGAATTTATCAATAAATAACTTTTTGTGCAGACACAGAAATATGAGTATAAAGAAAACATGGTTATTTTATGACCATGTTTTTTTATTTATTTTAAAATAAGTGCTGGCGATTGTAACGGTATTTTGTTTTAAGGGTTTTTTAGTCTTTGCGATTAATTCACAAGTAAATAGTGAAATCTTGCGAGTTAAGTATGCTCTATCAAATAGAAAACAAAATATCCTACTTTTTAGTGAGGTAAAAGTATGAATTGGATTGATTTTAAATCACTTTCACCTATAGAATGTGTCTTTTCCTAAAGGTTTTCATAGTATATATAACTCTCCACATCATTTGAGAAAGGGGTTAATATTTTGGAAAGAACAAAGCTTACTGGGCGTATCGTTACACCTAATGATGCCGAATACGAGCATGCCAGGATAAATAATAACTTAAGTTCCCCCAAATTTCCAAAGGTCATTGTGTTTTGCCAAAATACCAATGATGTGTTGAATTCACTGAAGTGGGCCCGGGAAAATCATACACCTTTCCGGGTTAGGAGCGGCAGGCATAGTTATGAAAACTTTTCATTAGTGAACGGCGGTCTAATCATTGATATTAGTGAAATGTACAAGATCAAGGTCAATCGTGAAAAAATGATCGCAAAAATTGAAGCCGGAGCTGATTTAGGGCAAGTATATAATAATCTATGGAAGTATGGAACGACGATTCCGGCTGGGACCGAAAGCGGTGTAGGTCTTGTAGGTCTTACGCTTGGCGGTGGTATAGGGATGTTAACGAGGCGCTTTGGACTTACTTGTGACAATCTGGTTGAAATAGAAATGGTAAGGGCGTGTGGAAAGATGGGCGCCAAACTCATTAAAGCAAATAGGAAAATTAATAGTGATTTATTTTGGGCATGCTGCGGGGGTGGAGGAGGAAACTTTGGCATAGTCACTTCTCTTACTTTCAGGGTACACCCTGTATCAAGGGTATCGGTTTTCTCCGTCACATGGGGGTGGAAAGATTTCGAAGCGGTGTTTAATGCCTGGCAGGATTGGGCCCCTCAAGCTGATGAATGTCTTACTTCTGAAATTGAATTCAAGGCAAAGGAAGTAAACCAAATTATCGCTCAAGGTGAATTTGTTGGAACGTCACATAGGTTAAAGCAGCTTCTAAAACCTTTGACGAAAACTGGTTCACCAACAAATGTCATGATAAAGGAAGTCCCTTACATTGAAGCCGTAGGATTCTTTAATGATCCGAGTGGAAATCGGCCGGCCCATCGTAAGAGGTCAGGTTCTTTCATTGAAAAAACTTTTCCTCAGCGAGCAATCTTGACGATGAAGCATTTTCTGGAAAACGCTCCAAATGAAAATGCAGCCATTTGGCATCAATCCCTTGGAGGAGCGGCTGGCCGTGTGGAACCAAAGGAAACGGCATTTTATTATCGGGATGCTTTAATCGCCCAGGAGTATTTGGCTACATGGACTAATCCAGAAGAAGAGCGGCAAAACATTCACTGGATCAAGGAACTTAAGTACGCCTTGTCTCCGTATACTACAGGTGACTATGTGAATTGGCCGGATACCCTCATCAAAGATTGGCCAACTGCGTACTATGGAGAAAATTTCAAACGGCTTCGAGAAGTGAAAACGACCTATGATCCATACAATACGTTTAGATTCCCTCAAAGCATACCGCCATTAAAAAGGTGGGGTTGAATGGAAGCATCAAAATCATTCGATATTAAAAGGCCTATTCCTCAATATGGGTATAGGGCTCTGTTATTTAGGTTTTGTATATATTAATTGAGGTAATCCCAAAAATCATGCTTATGAAAGTAAGGTTTGCGTAAGGGGAACGGTCGCTTTTACCTGATTTAATTGATTGTTATCAATTTAGTTGAGGCATGTAGTTTCTTTCCTTATGTCATTATTGGAATTCCCTACATTAGGTTGACCCTTCTTTTCTTTTATAAGGAGAAAAAATATAACATATACATGATGGTCCATCAATTTCCCAAAAAGTGGACCGCTTGGAAAAGTCCCGAAACGTCCAAAAAAGATTGACGAACAAAGAATAGATAAGGATTCTGTGCATAACTTGTGGACAACAAATGATCAAGTGACCATCCAAATCCGTGAAACTTTAGTTTTTAAAATCGGGCAAAAAGAGAATGGAACTATCAGTTTTATTTACTTAGAATCCTCTACCTGCATAAATAGTATTAGGTTCCTTGAATATCATGTTGTATGAATCGCAATAAATATATCGTGACTTGTTGATTGTTCAGTTAATTAAATTACACCTTTACTTATTGGTTTTATAGGATTAAAATCGGAGAAAGAATTATTATAATAGGATGAGCTGATTGGACAACCAAAAGCTCCTGAACGCGATAAGCGAACAGGAGCTTTTTGCGTTCATTTTGGAAAAAGGAGTTGGGAAGATGAATATTGACCATATTGAAGCTTTTATGTATGTTGTTCACCTTAATAGTTTTCATAAAGCCGCAGAGGCAATGTTTTTATCACAGCCAACGGTTTCGGCAAGAATTAAGACACTTGAGAGTGAACTCGATTCAGTACTATTTGAGAGGCAAGGGAGAGGGATTATTTTAACCGAAAAAGGGAAAGCCTTCATTCCTTTTGCGGATCAAATTATTCGCACCTTTCAACAGGGGAAAAAACAGTTGAAAACAGGAAGCGAACTGGAGGAAATAAAGATAGGGGCTAATATCATTACATCGCAATACTTTATTCCATTTGCTCTTCCTCTATGGAAAATGGAAAACCCCAATTTACGCTTTAAATTTATTTCAGCAACAAATGATGCATTAATGGATAAATTGCTTCAGAAACAGGTTGATATAGCATTTATGAAGGATGTTACACATAGTGGTCTGCAAAATTACAAGACCCTTGATAATTCGATTCGTTTAGTCGTGTATCCAGGACATCCATTTCAACTTCAAACTGAGTTAACAGTGCAGGAATTAGCAATTGAGCCGTTGGTATTTTTTGAGTGCGGTGCGTTTGACTGGAACCATGTTCATAAAATTTTTGAAGTATCTAATGTAGAACCGCACATTGAATTTCAGGTTAATCACCTGGAAGTGGCGAAGTCGCTAATTCTTAGCAGAAGCTGTATCGGATTTTTACCGTACTTATGTATTAAAAAAGAGTTAGAACAGGGAACTTTGATTGAAGTGGATGTGTCACATTTAATCAAGATAAAGCAGCACATCTATCTGACGCATTTAAATCACGGGATGGAATCCCCTTTATTATGGAAAGACATTCTTTTATCAATTCGGAAATTTGAGAAAAACCATCAGCAATTACAGATAGAATCGAATTGATAGATATTTTCTATCAATACAATATTTTTTTCTATCAGTAAAACCATTGCCATTAGCATGTTTTAGGTGATAGGATAGTCAAAATATAATTATTCACATAAGTAAACTATGAATTAAAGCGGAGGAGAGAATATGAGTTATAAACTTGGCATTTTAGACCAGAGCCCGATATTTCCAGGAGCCTCAGCATTTGATGCACTACAGCAAACCATTAAACTGGCTAGACATGCAGAAGAGTGGGGTTATACCCGTTTCTGGGTATCGGAACATCATCATGCCGAACAGCTGGCGGGGTCCTCCCCGGAAGTATTGATCTCTTATTTATTAGCTCAGACAAAATCGATTCGGGTAGGGTCCGGAGGTGTTATGCTTCAGCATTATAGTCCATATAAAGTAGCGGAAAACTTTCACGTGTTATCAAATCTTTCGCCAGGCAGGGTAGACCTTGGCATCGGAAAGGCACCAGGTGGCCTCCCCTTATCAACGAAGGCGCTACAGTTTGGAACTGTGAATGATGGAAAGGATTTCGAAGAGCGGTTATCTTTCCTGCAAGAAATAATTGAAAATTCAGTTAATGAAACTCACCCGCTTGCAGGCATTCAAGCGACACCACTCCCTTCCAAAAAGCCTAAGATGTTTCTGCTTGGTGCAAGTGCTGATAGTGCCAGGCTAGCAGCAGATCTTGGTATAGCTTATGTATTTGCTCGATTTATCAATAGTAATGAGACTGTACTCGAAGATGCTTCACGCATTTACCAAAGTATCTATCCAACTGGAAGCTTTAAGGTATCGGTTTCAGTGATTGCTGCTCCTTCACAACAAGTAGCAGAACAGTTAACAGGTGACCAGAAGATGGTGAAAATTCATCTCAAAAGCGGTCGGTCTGTCACGGTCCAAACACTAGCGCAAGCAGAGTTATTCGGGAAGCAGTCTGGGGAGCCTTACGAAATAGAAGAACAGGATTCCAATATTATTGCTGGAACTCCTTCTTTTGTAAAAGAAGTCTTAGCGAATTTACATGAAAAGTACGGGGTAGATGAGTTTATCCTACATTCGCCGATTTTAAAGGAAGCAGAAAGGTTCCGATCTTTTCGATTGTTGAGTCCACTTCAATTATCCTTATCTGTAGAAAAGAACTTTGTAAGCCAAAAATAAGAAGTCATCTAAGGGAAGTAAATGTCAGCAAAGTTAAAAACCGATTAATTAAAGGAGGAGTATTGATGTCTGAGCAGAGAAAGTTGAAATTTGGAGCGCTTATTCATGGAGTTGGAGGGAGTATATCTGGTTGGAGACATCCAGAGATTCAAGCAGATGCCAGTGTTAGTCTTGAATTTTATAAGGAGCAGGCCCAGAAGGCTGAAGAGGGAAAGTTCGATTTACTTTTCATTGCAGACGGTCTGTTTATCAATGAGAAGTCAATACCGCATTTTTTAAATCGATTTGAACCACTTACCATTTTATCCGCACTTGCTGCATTCACATCAAGAATAGGGCTTGTCGGAACTGTTTCCACATCATACAGTGAGCCATATACTGTAGCTCGGCAATTTGCTTCACTTGATCACATTAGTCAAGGTCGTGGCGGATGGAACCTTGTTACTACACCTCTTGAAAGTACTGCCTTGAACTTTAACAAAACGATTGAAGAACACCCTGATCATGCCAAACGCTATCGGATAGCATCAGAATATATACAAGTTGCGAAAGGACTTTGGGATTCATGGGAGGATGACGCTTTTACTCGGGATAAAGAGTCTGGTACGTTTTTTGATCCTTCTAAAATGCATCAATTAAAACATAAAGGAGAATTTTTCTCCGTGCAAGGACCACTCAACATTGCTAGATCTAAACAGGGGCGACCTGTCGTTTTTCAAGCTGGTTCATCAGAAGCTGGCAAAGATTTTGCGGCTAAAGAAGCGGATGCAATCTTTACAGGTCAACCAACATTGGAAGATGCCAAGATTTTTTATCAAGATGTAAAAAACAGGGCTATTGTATTTGGGAGAAACCCTGATGAAATTGTTATTCTGCCAGGTATCGCGCCAATCATTGGTGCAACGGAAGAAGAGGCAGAGCACAAATATCAAGAACTCGCTAACCTAGTTTCTATAGATAAGGCGCTTGACTATTTGGGTCGATACTTCGATCATCATGATTTTTCTCAATATGAACTGGATGCGCCTTTTCCGAATCTAGGAGACATCGGAAAAAACAGTTTCCGAAGTACGACTGATCGAATTAAACAGGAAGCCAAGGAGAAAAAGTTAACGCTCCGTCAAGTAGCACTTAAGGAGACTACACCTCGGACTTCTTTTATTGGAACTCCAGAGAAAATAGCTGATTTGATTCAGCGATGGTTCGAAGAGAAGGGTGCAGACGGGTTTATTTTTACTTCAAGTGTTCCAAATGCTTTACACGACTTTGTAGACTATGTGGTTCCTATCCTTCAAAACAGGGGCATATATCGTACTGAATATGAAGCTGAAACCTTAAGAGGCAACTTGGGGATTCCATTCCCGGAAAATCGTTATGCGAAAGAAAAGATTAACCAATAATGGAAGTATCTTTTAAAAAATGAAGGAGGAATACGAAATGGGAGAAGCGTTACATGTCGTCGTTTGGTCAAAACAAGGATGTCACTATTGCGAAGAGGTTAAACAATACTTAAAAGAAAAGGACATTGCTTATCAAACAGTGGATGTTACCGATCATGACGAACGGCGAGAGATTTTAGAAATCAAATATGGTGTTCGGTATGTTCCTATTATTGAAATTGGGCGAGGTAACGTATATGAGAGTGTTACGGAAATTGGCATACACTCTCTTGAAAAAGCACTCGAACGCTTACAGTAACAGAATTTAGCGGACTTAAGAAGTTTACATATTCTTAAATGGAAATGAACTTGATGAAATAGAGATAGAACGAGTGTTAAAGCAGAAATTGCTGATTTAAATCCGACTATTATTGTGCGAAAAATATGTTATAGAAACGGGGAGTTAATCATGACACAGCTAATCCGTCTTGCCACTGTAAAGGATGCTCCCGAAGTGCTAAACGTCACACTTCGGGCTTATGAACCAATTAGAGAATTGAATATTAACTTTCTGGCTGCGACAGCTGATTTGCAGCTAGTGACGAATAATATTCGGCGGAATCTCACTTATGTTTTAGAACAGGAGGGCCAAATTGTTTCCACTGTGACAGTTCGTCATCCATGGAATGATCCTGATCATTTCAGTCCGTACCCATTCATTTGGTGGTTTGCAGTCGACCCTCTATACAAACAAAAAGGTTTTGGTTCGACTTTGTTAACCTGGGTGGAAGAAAATGCACTCCGGAAACAGGTGAAAGCGCCGGCTGTCTATTTGGCGACAGCTGATCGTCATCCTTGGCTTGTTTCCATTTATGAAAGAAGAGGCTATGAGATTTTTGCTGAACGAGATCACGATGGAGAAAAAATTGTGTATCTTCGTAAAATTCTCGATGAAACGTTGTATCGCATTATTGAAAATAAAGAACCAACAATTGTTAGTAATTAAAAACGTCGGGGGAATTTGAGATGAAAAAAACGTTATTAATTGTTATGGCACTGTTAATTACTTTTTTGGGAGCTTGCTCTTCGAAAGAAACAACGAGTACAGCCAAATCAAGTTCTGGAGGTTCAAAAGATAAAAAAGTTCAGAAAATCATTGTCGGAACAGGAACGCAATTCCCTAATATTTGCTTTTTAGATAAGAATGGTAAGTTGACAGGGTATGATGTCGAGTTGGTTCGTCAAATCGATGAAAAGCTGCCTGAATATGAATTTGAATTTAAAACGATGGAATTTTCTAATCTTTTATTAAGTTTAGAAACGAACAAAATCGATTTTGTTGCTCACCAAATGGAGGTGAATGATGAACGAGAAGAAAAATTTCTATTTAATAAAGAACCATATAATGTCTTTCCGCTTCAAGTTACAGTTCATCAGGACAACAATGATATTCATTCCATTAAAGATCTAAAAGGAAAAAAAGCGATAGTGAGTGCAACGAGCAATTCTGCTGTTTTTCTTGAAAAGTATAATAAAGAAAATAATGCCGGTATTGAAATTGTTTATTCTGGCCAAGGCGCAGATGATACGAAGAATCAAATCAAAACAGGTCGGGCGGATGCTACCATTACTACACCATTTGCAGTCGACTTCTTAAATAAACAAGCAGATGCACAGCAAAAGGTTGTGGGTGAGCCACTTCTTAATTCAAAAGTATACTTTTTGCTAAGAAAAGACGAAACACCTTTACAGAAGAGAATTGATGAAGCACTTTTGGAGCTGAAAAAAGATGGGGTAGTTAGCGAACTAAGTAAAAAGTGGCTGGGCGCAGATTATTCAGTAGGATTTTAATTAGATATCAGTAAGCGCGGAGGTGCTAAAGCATGGGGAAAGCATTTGATCCTTCATTAATCGTCGATTTCATTCCGACGCTAATATATTATCTTGGAGTAACATTGAAAATTCTGGCAGCATCCGTTTTATTAGGAATGGTCATCGGGATAGCGGCAGCCATCCTGAGATTATTTCGTATCCCTGTCTTGAATCAATTTGTCATATTATATATTTCATTCATTCGGGGAACGCCTATTTTAATACAATTATTTCTAGTTTTTTATGGACTGCCTGCAATCCTTTTATTCATTAATATTGATATTTCAAGAATGGATGCTCTGTATTTTGTCATTATTACTTATGCATTAAGTAATGGGGCGCATTTCGCAGAAATATTTCGAGGAGCGATTAAGGCTGTTGATTATGGGCAAACGGAAGCAGCCTATTCTGTTGGCATGAATAATAGTCAAAGTTTCTTTCGAATTGTGCTTCCTCAGGCCATACGGATTGCTTTTCCGAATATCGCAAACTCTATTATCGGATCCTTGAAGGATACCTCACTTGCCTTTACCATCGGCGTAATGGATTTGATGGGGAGGGGAGAGACATTAATCGCCGCAACTGCACATGCTCTCGAAGTCTATCTCTCATTAGCCGTTATCTATTATGCAGTCGTGCTATTGTTCGAGAAAATATTCAGACTTTATGAAAACCGCATTAATCGGCATCAATCTGTTGATGTGTCTGTTACTGGATAACAAAGGGAGGAGGGAAGGACTTGACGATTGATATACCATTCATTTGGACTGCTTTTAAGGAGATTATTAGAGCACTTCCAATCACACTTATCTTAACGATTCTTCCTCTTCTTGCAGGTTTTATTATCGGTCTCGCTGTTGCCTTGATTAGGATATATAAAGTGAAATTTCTAAGTAGAATTGCAAATGGCTATGTTTCCTTCTTTAGAGGAACACCGATTATCATGCACATCATGCTCATTTATTTCGGTTTTCCATTATTAATCGATCAAATTTCTAAAAAGTTTGATTTGGGTATTCAATCTAATTCCATTCCGATCATTTTATTTGTCTTAACCGCCTTATCGTTGAGTGCGGGTGCCTATTTATCGGAAATATTCAGATCGGGAATTATCAGTGTCTCCAATGGCCAAATGGAGGCAGCCTATTCCGTGGGGATGAATTCGTTTCAAGCCATGACGCGAATTGTTTTGCCACAGGCCATTGCTCAGTCCATCCCGAATTTCACGAATATTTTCATTGGATTCTTGCATACGTCATCCATTGCTTTCGTTGTATCGCAAAAAGAAATGACAGGAGCAGCCAATATTGTTGCATCCACCAATTTGAAATTTTTGGAGTCATTTATCGCTGCTGGTTTAATTTATTGGGGCCTCACAATCATTGCGGAGGGGCTTTCGTTTTTAATTGAGAAAAAGGCCACTGCCTATAATCGAGGAGGAGTACAATGATTTATTTAAAAGAAATAAAAAAATCATTTAACCAGCAGCCCGTTTTAAAAGGAATTAATTTGAAAATAGGCAGGGGAGAAGTAGTTACCATACTTGGACCGAGTGGATCTGGTAAAACAACCTTGCTTAGGTGCTTGAACTTTCTCGAGAAACCGGATGAGGGAATTGTTCAAGTGGGGGATATAAAGGTGAAGTCTAAGAAGGCGACCAAAAGGGAAATCCTATCCCTTAGAAGACAATCGGCAATGGTTTTTCAGCATTATAACTTATTTGCTCATAAAACTGTTTTGGAGAATGTAATGGAAGGGTTAATTGTTACAAAAAAATATAAGAAAGCTGAAGCGAAACGGGAAAGCGAGCTGTTATTAGAAAAAGTAGGTTTGGGAGATAAGCATAACCATTTCCCTTCGCAATTGTCAGGAGGTCAACAGCAACGTGTTGGAATTGCTAGGGCACTTGCTTTAAATCCGGAGGTCATTCTATTTGACGAGCCAACGTCGGCACTCGACCCTGAGTTGGTCGGGGAGGTGCTTTCTGTCATAAAAGCAATTGCACATGAAGGCATCACGATGGTGATTGTAACCCATGAAATGAGCTTTGCTAAAGAGATATCGGATCGTGTTCTTTTCATGGATGGCGGGGTGATTGTAGAAGAAGGTTCACCATTGGAGATTTTCAATGCTCCAAAGGAAGAGCGAACACGACAATTTTTAAACCGGATATCAAGAGATTTTTCCGTATCGTTTTTAGAAGAAAGGGCCAATTAAAGGAAGGGGCAAAAGGAGGACGTATGATTAATACAATCGTAGTCGATGAATTGATTGAAGAAGATAAAGAGACGGTGCGCCGTTTATTGGTTGAAAGTTATCAACAATATGAACATGAATATTCGAACCCGGAAGCCTGGGAAGGGTATTTAAAAAACATTCAATCTTCCGTGGATAATCCACATGTTGATAAGGTGTTGGTTGCAAAGTGC
The DNA here is from genome assembly GCF_056402395.1 of Peribacillus sp. P4_B1. Lineage (NCBI taxonomy): Bacteria > Bacillati > Bacillota > Bacilli > Caryophanales > Bacillaceae > Peribacillus > Peribacillus sp. P4_B1. Next base: position 100,266 of record NZ_JBFUHM010000004.1, on the reverse strand, counting down.
AATCAGGATATCCTTGGTACATTACAGCTTTTTCAGTCATCTGAAAAAGCATATGGAAAGCCGGAACTTGGGATTTTTTCACCAATCATTCGGTTGTTGGCCGTTCATCCCGAATCAAGGGGACGCGGTATCGCTCAGGAATTATTAAAAGCTAGTGTAAATTATGCAAAATCGCAAGGTGCGTCCAGTTTGTATCTACATTCTACTGATAAGATGCATAAGGCCATCAAACTATATGAATGGTTTGGCTTTAAACGGGATCGAACGAAAGAATTTCAAAATCATGATATTTTAGTAAAATGCTATCGCTTAGATTTATAGAAGGAGGCGACTGTATGAGTCGAGAGCTGGAAAAGCGCTTAATATCGATACGGCGCCATTTACATCAATATCCTGAGTTATCAAATGAAGAATTTGAAACGACAAAATCGATACAAACGTGGCTCGAGGAAGAGGGCATTGAGATCCGTCATACAGGATTGAAAACAGGTGTTTTTGCAGATATAAAGGGTGGCAAACCCGGACCGACAGTAGCCATAAGGGCGGATATCGATGCTCTTCCGATTGAGGAACGAACCGGGCTTCCATTTGCTTCGAAAGAAAAAGGAGTGATGCATGCTTGCGGCCATGATTTTCATACGGCAGCTGTAATAGGTGCTGCCTACCTTTTAAAAGAATATCAATCAGAGTTGTGCGGGACAGTGCGATTGCTTTTTCAACCCGCAGAAGAATTTGGTGGCGGTGCGGTTCATGTGATAAAAGATGGTCAAATTGACGATGTAGCGGCTGTTATTGGGCTGCACAATAAACCCAATTTGCCTGTCGGTACCATTGGGATAAAAGATGGTCCGTTAATGGCGGCAGTGGACCGTTTTCATATTGTCCTTCAAGGTAAGGGGAGTCATGCGGCCATCCCTCAAAACGGTAAAGATCCAATAGCGGCAGGGGCTCAGCTTATTACCGCTCTTCAAACTATTGTCAGCCGGAATGTATCCCCACTAGAAAGTGCTGTGGTGAGTGTTACGAGAATAACTGGTGGAAACACTTGGAATGTAATTCCGGGTGAAGTCATACTGGAAGGAACGATTCGAACCTTTAATTCGGGGATCCGCGAAGAAGTAAAAGAAAAGTTTTATTCGATTGTTAATCATATTGCAGCTGCTTTTTCACAGGAAGCTGCGATTGGTTGGTTTCCTGGGCCCCCCGCGCTTCTTAATCATCCAGCAGTCACAGAGTTGGCACGCGTGTCTGCTCGGCAGCAATCATTGCATGTAATCAATCCAGAACCTTCAATGGGTGGTGAAGATTTCGCTTATTACCTTCAACATATCCCCGGTACCTTTGCCTTTTTTGGTACAAACGGAAACGAAGACTGGCATCATCCAGCTTTTACTATTGATGAAAATGCCATTATTAAAGCCGCTCATTTTTTATATGAAAGTGCCAAGGATTTATTACATAAACATGGTAATTGGTGAACATACATACCAAAGGTGCCAGACACGATTTCGTGCCTAGCACCTTAGTTGTTGTAATTCCAAAGGCTTCGGTCCAACTTAATTTCAAGCATAGTCATGATGCGAACATACTCCCCCCATTTTTCCTTCAATACATAGCCACTCTTCATTCATTCATACCAGCTTTTCATAGATTCCTCTCTCCATTTTATCGTCCTCTCATTGATGAATCTTAATCCGATAGGGTTTAGAAGATTAAATCTCAAACCATTATAGGCGAGAGTATGGTAATTACTAGGCAAAGGCATTCCAAACTCATAAGCGAATGATCGATTTTTTTTATCAATTAAATAAATTTTTCTATCAATTAAGATGTTGTCAAGTGCTTGTCTACAATGTTAGGATGAATTTTAATCAAATTAAAACGACTAATTCGATTTGTTAACTTGGTATTAATGATTGGAGAGAGGAATATGAGTTTTAAGTTTGGAATATTAGATCAAAGCCCCATTTTTCCTGGTAATTCGGCAGTTGATGCGCTTAAGCAAACCGTAAACCTAGCTCAAAAAGCTGAAGAATGGGGATATACCCGTTTTTGGGTATCGGAGCATCATCATATGGAACAAGTTGCTGGATCTTCACCGGAAGTATTAATTTCTTATTTATTATCGAAAACCACATCCATTCGTGTAGGTTCGGGAGGTGTCATGCTTCAGCACTACAGTCCTTATAAAGTCGCTGAAAATTTTCATGTTTTATCCACTCTTGCACCGGGCAGGGTAGATCTTGGCATTGGTAAAGCCCCAGGTGGATTTCCTTTATCAACAAAGGCATTACAATTTGGAACTGTAAATGATGGAAAAGATTTTGGGGAACGTGCATCCTTATTGAAAAAGATTATTGAAAATTCAATCAATGATAATCACTTGCTCTCTGGTATTCAAGCAACACCGATACCGCCTGAAAAGCCCGAAACTTTTCTGCTTGGTGCAAGTTCAGACAGCGCTCAACTAGCCGCTAACCTTGGAATGGATTTTGTATTCGCCAGGTTTATTAATAGTGATGATTCCATACTGAAAGAAGTTTCCTCAGCTTACCGAAGCAAGTGCCCAGAAGGTCGTTTTATCGTATCAGTAGCGGTTGTGGCAGCTCCTACCCAACAAAAAGCAGAGGAGCTGGCAAGCGATCACAAACTATTTAAAGTTCATCTTCAAAGTGGCCGGACGCTGACAGTTCAATCACGTGAGCAGGCTGAGTCATTTGAGAAGCAGGCTGGTGAAGCTTACGAAATAGAAGAGCAGACCGCAAGTATTATTGCTGGGACTCCAGGATATGTTAACGGGATTTTAAAGGAAATTCAGAAAGTTTTTCAGGTGGATGAATTTATTTTGCATACACCGCTTCGAACAGAAGCAGAACGGATCCAATCCTTTCAGTTATTGAGTCCGCTTCTCTTAAGGGAAGAGACTATCATATAAAAGAAAAGATTCAGCGGGCATGTTGAAGCAGGAGATAAATATTTGTTATTCCAATATAAAAGGATAAAAAAAGGAGCGAGAAACATTGAGGGAAATTAAATGGCTGTCCGTAACAGTTTTAACAGTAGTATTGCTGATATTAGGAGCTTGTGGGAGTAACGAGCAAACATCATCGGAGAGTAAAGGGGACAAGGATGAGGAAGTGACTTTGAAAATTAGTGCAGCCTCGATACCACATGCAGAAATTTTAGAGTTTATCGCACCGGATTTAAAAAAACAAGGCGTGAAACTGGATGTTGTGATTTCTGCGGATGGTATTCAAACGAATCAACAAACAGCAGACAAAGAATTGGATGCAAACTTCTTTCAACATATCCCTTACTTAGAGCAAGTAAATAAAGATAGTGGTTTGAACTTGGTTAATGTGAAGGGTGTACATATTGAACCATTTGGTGTCTATTCCAAAAAAATTAAATCCATAGGTGAATTGTCAGACGGAGCGAAAGTAGCCGTACCGAAAGATCCAGTAAACTTGTCGCGATCGTTACAGCTTTTTGCGGCAAATAATATCATTGAGTTGGATGCTTCTAAGTCAGGGGATTTTACGATTGAGGACATTACAAAAAATGATAAAAAAATTGAATTCATTCCAGTCGATTCCCCTCTTTTAGTTCACTCGCTAGATGATGTGGAAGCATCGGCCATTAACACAAACTATGCGCTGGAAGGAGGGTTAAAACCTCTCGATGATGCACTGATAATTGAAGGGAAGGATTCACCATATGTAAACATTTTAGTGGCTCGTCCAGACAATAAGGGCGATAAAGCGATTCAAAAGCTTGCGAATGCATTAACGACGGAAAAGGTCAAAGAATTTATTTTAGATCAATATGAAGGAGCCGTCGTGCCCGCGTTTTAAGGGGTTTTTCAATACTAAACTAGTTAAAAAGAGGAGGTGGCCACTTTGATTGAATTTCGTCGGGTTTCAAAATTATTTGATGACGGGGAGAAGAAAATTGAAGCGTTAAAGGAGATTAATATAACCGTTGAAAGGGGGGATATATTCGGGGTCATCGGTTTTAGTGGAGCCGGAAAAAGTACACTCATCCGAACTGTGAATCTATTGGAATATCCTACTTTAGGTGAAGTAATTGTAGAAGGAAAAGATCTATCCAAGATGTCTGAAAAAGATTTGCGTGAAGCTAAGAAAAATATTGGCATGATTTTTCAGCATTTTAATTTACTTAATTCCAAAACAGTCTTTGATAATGTGGCGATGCCATTATTGTTAAGTAAAAAAAAGAAAAAAGAGATTGAACAACGAGTGTATGAGATTCTCCGCTTTGTTGGTCTAGAAGACAAAGCAATGAATTACCCAAATCAGCTATCAGGTGGACAAAAGCAGCGTGTTGGGATTGCCCGTGCTTTGGCTACAAACCCTTCGATATTATTATGTGATGAAGCAACATCCGCACTGGATCCACAAACAACAAAATCAATCTTGAATCTGTTGAAGCGGATAAATGAAGAATATAAAATTACCATTCTAATTATCACGCACGAAATGGAGGTGATTAAAGAAATTTGTAATCGGGTTGCAGTTATGGAGGATGGTAGCGTCATTGAATCAGGAAATGTGATCGATATTTTTGCCCGTCCACGAACAGAAACAACACGTAACTTCATTCGATCGGTTGTTCGCGATGAAGTGCCATCAAGTGTTTATGGATTGCTCAATGAGGATGCCTATTTCAGCCGTATTTTTAAAATTGATTTTTTGGGAGTGAGCTCTGGGCAGCCTATCGTTTCAAAAACAGCGAAGAGGTTTAATGTGGAAATAAACGTTCTATTCGGCAATATTACTGAGTTACAAGGCATCCCATTTGGTAATTTAATTGTTGAAATAATAGGAAATGATGATGAAATTGTTCGGGCATTTCAGTTTATAAAGAATCAAAAGGTTGAAGTGAAGGAGGTTACGAAGGATGGAAGTAAGCAAAGAGCTCATTTTAAACGCTTTATGGGAAACGCTGTACATGGTTAGTATTTCACTTTTTTTTGGAAGCATCATTGGAATATTCTTAGGCATTTTATTGGTGGTAACAAGAAAAGGTCATATTTATGAAAATAAATTTATTTTTTCTATAGTGAATCCAATTGTAAACATTTTCCGATCGATTCCGTTTATTATCTTGCTTGTGGCGATTATTCCATTTACAAGACTAATTGTTGGTACGTCGATTGGTACGACAGCAGCAATTGTACCACTCGTTCTTCATATTGGCCCATATATCTCAAGACTTGTAGAGAATTCGCTATTAGAAGTAGATGAAGGCATTATTGAAGCCGCGAAAGCTATGGGAGCAACACCGATACAAATAATAATCAGGTTTTTAATACCGGAGGCTTTTGCGTCGTTAATTCTGAGTATAACAACTGCAACAATTGGTTTAGTGGGCGCTACAGCTATGGCAGGAGCTATAGGTGGCGGTGGACTTGGAGATGTTGCGATAACATATGGCTATCAACGCTTTAGCACCATTACGATATTCGTCACCGTTGTTATTCTAGTATTTGTAGTTCAGGGTGTACAAAGTTTAGGAAATATACTCGAACGAAAAATTAGAAGAGTGTAGTGGTGTATTGAAAAGTGGGAAAGGGGAATGAAGGATGAAAAAATGTATTTTACCTATATTGCTTATCTTGGGGGTGTTATTGACAGGTTGCTCAAGTGATTCAACAAATGCAGGAGGGAAACAAACGAAAGTGAAGGTAGGAATTAGAAATTCTGAACTTCGAACATGGGAATTTTTAAAGGAACAGGCTGAAAAAGAAGGGGTGGAAATTGAAATTGTTAACTTCTCATCTGCATATGATCCGAACGAAGCGCTGGCAGAAGGGGATATTGATATCAACGCCTTTCAACATGTTGCCTATTTAGATTCATTTAATACGAAAAACGATACAGACCTCGTTCCAATTGGGACTACAATCATTGCTCCTCTCGGTTTATATTCAAGTAAATATAAATCGGTGGAAGAGATTCCAAATGGTGCACAAATTGCTGTGCCCAATGACCAAGCTAACTGGGGAAGAGCTTTATTGCTATTACAAGAAGCTAATCTCCTAAAGGTTGTGGATGACTTTGACGGGAATGGCGGCCAGGACAAAATAAAGGAAAATCCGAAAAAAATCAAAATTGTTCCTGTCGATGGTGCAAGTGCCCCACGTGTGATGGAAGATACAGCTGGTTCGGTGATTAATAATGGAGTTGCGGTAGAAGCGGGACTCACTTTAAAAGATGCTCTTATTTATGAAAGCAGTACGGCAAAGCCATATATTAATATCATAGCGGCGAGGAATGAAGATCAAGACAATGAAGTTTTCCGAAAATTAGTTGATCTTTATCAATCAGAGAAAACGGCTAAATTTATTGAAGAAACCTATAATGGAAATTATATACCAACATTCATTACCTTGAAAGAATTGAGCAATTATAAGGAGATATATTCTAATAAATAAGGAGAGATTAGAATGGCTCAAGACAGAAAGATGAAGTTAGCTGCTTATCTGATTGGAACAGGAATGCATGTTGCGTCGTGGCGGCATCCGGCATCAAATCCGAATGCAAGTATTGATGTGAAAGCCTTGCAAAGACTCTCAATAATTGCGGAAAAAGGGAAATTTGATCTTGCTTTTGTGGCGGATAGCTTGGCCATTAATCATGAATCACATCCTCAAATACTTAATCGATTTGATCCGCTCGTACTAATTACTGCATTAGCTGCAGCGACAGAAAAAATTGGCATTGGGGCGACAGCTTCTACAACGTACAGTGAACCTTATGTACTCGCTCGCCAATTTGCTTCCGTTGACCATATAAGCGGTGGACGGGTGGGGTGGAATGTTGTTACGACAGCTGATGCGACCGGAGAGACGGCCTTGAATTTCAGTCGCGATAAACATTGGGCGCACGATCATCGTTATGAACGAGCGGAGGAGTTCATCGACGTTGTCCAAGGATTATGGGATTCGTGGGAAGATGATGCGTTTGTGTATAACAAAGAAACGGGAAAATTCTTTGATCCTGATAAAGTGCATGAGCTTCATTATAAAGGCAACTATTTTTCGGTTAAAGGTCCGTTGAATATTGCACGCTCTCTGCAGGGACAGCCGGTCATTATTCAAGCAGGTGCTTCTATACCAGGGCAGCAATTAGCCGCTCGAACAGCCGAGGTCGTTTTCACACATTGGGATAACATTGAAGAATCCAAACGATATTATCAAAAATTAAAATCATCTTTAATGGATTTTGGAAGAAGCGGGGAGGAGCTCCACATCCTTCACGGCATTTCCCCTATTATCGGAGAAACCGAAGAAATAGCCATTCAAAAATACAATAAACTCCAAAGTCTCGTCGACCCTTATGAAAGTTTGAAATTCGTTTCCGGTTATATGGGCAACGTAGATTTTTCAAAATATTCTTTAGATAAACCTGCGAAGGATGTTGAGTTTCCATCAGTAAATAGCATACAAAGTAACTTTAATGAAATGAAGAAAATTATTGATGAAGAAGACATAAAAATCGGTGAATTATATGCAAGATTTTTCAGTCCTGCCAGAAGAGATAGATTTGTCGGTACACCAAATCAAGTAGCCGATGAAATGGAGTTATGGTTTACCGAAAAAGCTGCAGATGGCTTTATGCTTCAATTTCCACTGTTACCAGGCGACTTAGAGGATTTCGTCGAGATGGTTGTTCCAATTTTACAGGAGAGGGGTTTGTTCCGTTTGGACTATGAAGGAGACACTCTCCGTGATCACCTTGGATTAAGGAATCCAAAAAATCGCTTTGTTAATGAAAAAATAATAAATTAATGGGAATAAGGGATTACTCGCATTTTCATTAGAATCCATTCAAATTAAGTCATATTTATGGTGAGGACAAAGAAAGAAGAGACCAAGGAGAAATCCCCAGTCCCTCAAATTCTTTTCTACTATCCATATACATGACTTTTTCTTGTTATAAAAGGGAAATTTCAACAGCTACCTAAAACAGAAAAACTTCAGCCTTTTCCTGCTTGGAATCCTGGATATTTGGTCATACCGCCATCAGCATATAAGGTCATGCCCGTTACGTAGCTTGATTCAGCTGAGGCTAGCCAGGCAGCACAAGCGGCAATCTGTTCCGGTTTACCGATATATCCCATCGGTATCAGGTCGATGACTTCTTGTTTAGATTTTGGGTCATTGAACTTCTCTGCATTGATGGGTGTGTCGATTGCGCCGGGGGAAATGTTATTTATCCGTATCCCTTTAGGAGCATATTCAAGTGCAAGGGTTTCTGTCATCATCTTCACACCGCCCTTACTTGCTGCATAATGGACAAAATGAGGCCATGGAATCCGGTCATGAACGGAAGACATATTAATGATATTGCCCTTGATACCATGATCGAGCATATAACTGATAGCTTCCCTGCTTGCGAGGAACATACCCGTAAGATTTACATCGATGACTTTCTGCCAATCCTCAAGCGTCAGCTTTTCGCTCGGGACTTCATTTTCAATGCCTGCATTGTTGATCATGATGTCGATGGTACCGAAAGTGTCGATAGCAAATGAAAGTAATTTCTTTACATCTGCTTCCTTTGAAACGTCGCCTTGAATGGCTGCGGCTTTCCCGCCTGCTGCTTCAATCGTTTTAATGATTTCCTTATGGTCGCCATTTTCAGTGTGATAATTTAATACGACATGTGCTTTTTCTTTACCGAACCTTTCGGCCATGGCTTTTCCTAACCCTTTTGCCGCCCCAGTGATCACGACTACTTTTTTCTCTAAATCTTCATACATCATTTATCGCTCCTTTTACTATTCTTTTGTAAAGCCAATCATGATTCCACCAGCAATTACGAGTACACATCCGATGATGACGAAGGCCATCTGCTTTTTGGATTTTCTCTCTCCTAAAAGAAAGATGCCTCCTAAAGTGGAAATGACGATTCCCATTTGGGAAAATGAGAATGCAATGGCAACGCCAACCTTTGGATTAGCGAGCAGGAGACCGATATTACCCACTGCCCACATCATTCCGGTTAGAATATTTCTTCCGGCATACTTATTAAACGGTTTATGTTTGATGGAAAGGAGCAGGGCAGCTAGGAACATGCCAATTGCTTGTGGCAGGATGGCCGACCATCCGTCAACTTCATTCCATCTGACAACAATGACATATGTAACATAACCCAACGTTGAAATGACAAGATAAAAAATCCCTTTTTTCATGCTTCCTTCTTTTTTGTTTTCACCGTCGCCATAGCTTGTCAGCAAGACACCCGTAATCAAGCAGATGATTGCAGCTATGCCGATGATGATTGTAATTTTGTCATTCCATTCCCTGAAAATGATAACGGCAAAAAATGTATTTCCCAGGATTTGCAGTCCGGTTGAGATTGGAACGGTTTTAGATACTCCGATTTCCTTGACGCTATTAAACTGAAATAATTGCCCGAATGCCCACCCTATTCCGGATATGATGCCGACAATCCAGACTAGACTGCTCCATTCGGGTGGATTGATGATAGACATCACGATGGCAAACAGTAATGAACCGATTGTAATGCCAAGTGTTTGATTATAAGAGTTACCTCCAAGTTTTTCGGAAACAAGCACTAAGCTGCCCCATGTCAATGCAGGGAGTAGCGCAAAGAGAAAACCTTCCACAAATTTCATCTCCTAAACTAGAAAACAATGTTCTAATGAATATAAAATAGTTAGTTAGTAAGCTATTGAATGTATTTAGAGTTTTCCCTTTACACGGGAATGAAAACATGGATTTAATTTACCAATTTGTAATTTTAGGGCTGAAACAATGAAATAATAAGTGGTTTATGCTACTTTTAACTTAAAAATAGATAGGAGAAATAGTATGACGACACTGAATGAATGGTTTGAAAAGGGGATTCCGGCTAAAGAATTTATATCTTCGATGAAAGTCCATAAAGAAAACTTACAATCGATTCAGGAGCGTTTTTCCATTACTGAAGCGGATCAAGTTTTTTTTAATGAATTAAAATCGAAGGAACTTCGAGCAATTGTCATTACTGAAGACTGGTGCGGAGATGCAATGATGAATATACCTATTCTGCTGAATATATCTGAAGCGGCAAATATTGAAACTCGCATGGTTTTACGAGATCAAAATCTTGAGCTGATCGATCAATACTTAACGAATGGAACAGCGCGTTCTATTCCAATCTTTATATTCATTGATAGGAATGGTGAAGAAAAAGCGGTTTGGGGACCTCGTGCACCAAAAGTGCAAGAGTACGTAATGGAGTTGAGATCTGACCTGCCTGCTAAGGATGATGAAAGTTTTGAGGCAGAGCAAAAAGAAGTTTTTAAAAAGATAACAGTGGCTTTTTCTGAAGATAAACACCTTTGGGACGAAGTATACGGCAGTATCAAGGAAGCTTTGGGGAAAATTTGATAGTTGATGAGTGACCCTCTTGCAGCTGACATCGGGTATACTCATTTTGATGTCCTCAAAGCAAATAATAAAAACTTGGAGGTAACCTTTTTTTATTGGAGTTTCTTCCATTATGAAGGGGCTGTTCCAAAAGAGATTGGGACCTATTGCTTGTGAATATATAGATATGTTTTTAACGTTTTTTTCTATATTTTTTATGGTTTATGGTACCATGGTTTTGGAACAGCCTTTTTCATTTGTTTATGATTCTGGAATAATTGTAACGCCGATGGTTCGTATTGGAGAGTCCTGTTTAGCACTTTGATCCGTAGCTTTGTAGTATTTCAACATTAAATCGTTCAATTCATTTTGAAAGTTAATAAAACTTTCATCATCAAGCTTTAGTTCTAAAAGTGAAAAGGTTGACCCATCTTCTGAGCAGTCTCTTTCTTCTAATTTAGTAAGATAGTTCTGATATTGAGTCATAAGGGATAATTGATAATAAGAAAAAAAGTTCAGCTTTTTCTCATTTGAAGATTTTTTCCATTCTTCCCCGCTAAGTCGCGCTTCTTCTTCATTTAAAACATAGTATTTTTCCGAAACGGATCTCACTTTTTTCTCTTTTACAATGCGAATGACCCCTGAATCCAACAAAACCTGTATATGTCTATATAATGTTGCTTGTGGTACATCTTTAATGATTTTTAACATTTCTAAAGGTGTTAAACCATTTTCCCTGTTTCTCATTAAAGCTTGAGAAATCTTTATTCTTACAGGGTGCATTAAAATTTCAGCTTTATTAATCATCGTATTCTCCTTACATTAGAAATTAATAACTGGATAATGTTAATCAATTTTGATGTTTCAGCAGTTCTCTTTCCTTATAGGTCATGAATAATAAGTTTATTTAATCATATATTGTAATGTTGGAATCATTTTCATTTACGAAAATGACACATTTGGAAAAATAATATTATCGAAATATTTTTTCGAAGTAAATAAAAAGCCATTTTAAATATTTTCAATTGTTAAAAGCTAATCTCTCCATGCAATAAAGCATAGAGGATATACACGAATAAGCGTTAAAAATATCATTATATTTTTATTGTTATTTATAATGATAATATTATCATTATAAATAACAATAAAAACTAAAACAATATTTTATAAAGAAAAAAATAGGTGCAATATTCCAATTTACATGTTATCATTATTGATAATGATAACATTATTTCGTTATTAAAGGAGTGATTATATATGGAATTGCATTATGGATGGAACGAATTGAAAGATATTGATTTCATGTCTATTCTGCCGATTATTTTACCGGTAATTGTTATTGGATTGATTTTAGTCCTTATAGCATTGATTGATTTATACAGACATCGAAAGACGAGAAAAAATGTTTTATTGTGGACACTCATCATTATTTTTGCAAATACTATTGGTCCAATTCTGTACTTCGTTATTGGTAGAAAGGACAGTGACAGAATATGAAATTAGAAATTAGAAATGTTACAAAAAAATTCAAAGAAAAAACAGCGGTCAATAATTTTTCAATGGAACTGCAATCAGGGGAATGTGTTGGATTGATCGGGCCAAATGGGGCTGGTAAATCGACACTAATAAAAGTGATTGCAGATATTATAGATCCAAGTATGGGAGAGGTATTGCTTGATGGTAAGAAAATTTCAAAAATGAAAAAGGAAATAGGCTACTTACCGCAATACCCAAACTTCTTTCAATGGATGACTGCCAAAGAAACACTAACTTTCATGGGGCAGCTCTCAGGCATCAAGAAGGAAGAATTACTAAGGGGCATTCCAGAGATAATGTCGAAAGTAGGTTTGAGCGGGGAAGAGAATTCGAAGGTGAGGACTTTTTCAGGCGGAATGAAACAGAGGCTTGGAATTGCACAAGCGTTGTTACATAAACCAGCATTGATTGTCATGGATGAACCAGTTTCAGCATTAGATCCAATCGGCCGGAGAGAAGTGTTAAATATAATAAAAGAAATAAAGAAAGATACGACAATTTTAATATCGACACATATATTAAGCGATGCAGAAGAAATATGTGAGAGATTTGTCATTATAAAGAGTGGTAAAAAAATCGAAGATACAACAATGTCAGAATTATTAAACAGGAATAGCGGAAATAAAATAAATGTCGATATAACCTCTAAAAGTCAAAAATGGATTGAAAACGTTAAAAGCTTGAACTTTGTAAAAGGTGTAGAGGTAACGGGAAATAAATTGAAGATAGAAGTGGAAAATATTGAGTCGAACAAGAACATGTTACTCGCGAGTGCTCTTGAGCATAATGTTGATCTTGTAAGGTTTGAAATAGATAACGATACATTGGAAGAGATATTCTTAAAATTGGTGGTGGAAAAATGAATAATTTTACCGTTTTAGCGAAAAAGGAATTTGTTCAGATGGTACGTGAATTTAAAGTGATTTGGCTGCCACTTGTATTTATATTTTTAGGAATAACTCAACCAGTTGTAAGCTATTACTTACCTTCAATATTAGAGGCACTGGGTGGGGGCCAAGGAATCACGATTGATCCAAGCATGGCTGCACAAAAAGGCGGCGAAGTTCTTGCAAGTACATTAGGGTCCCAATTTGATCAGCTGGGGGTCATGATCATCATCGTTTCCATGATGGGGGTCGTACAATCTGATAAAGCAAATGGTATGCTGGCTTTCATTCTTACAAGGCCCGTGACGGTTGTATCTTATATAAGCGGGAAAATCATTTCCAACTATCTATTTGTTGCCTGCAGTGTAGCATTAGGATACTTGGTTTCATATCTGTATGTAGTTTTTTTGTTTACGAGTGTTGATTTTGTGGATTTAATAATAGCTTTGCTGTTCTATCTGCTGTGGATTCTATTTATCGTTTCATTCACGACGATGATCAGTACCATTTTTAATAGTCAGGGTATTATTGCAATAATTTCGATAGTATTTCTCCTCGGCTGCAGAATCATTGTTGGTTTAAATCCGGTTATGGACAATTTGAATCCAGCGAGCATGAGTAAACATGCCATGGAAGTACTGATTTTAGGTACAGTCAATACACAGGCGATTTGGGGTGCATTAGCGGCACTTGCGTTGACGGCGCTAACGATATTAGTAACGAACATATGGATTTCAAAAAAGAAATTCAATAACGAATAGTTTGGGAGGAAATGTGTTATTCATGAAGTGATTGGAGGATGATAACATTGTTAAGCATCACAGATTTAGAGAAAAGCTACTCAACAAAGAAGATATTGAATGGTGTAAATCTAAAAATCAAAAAAGGGGAAATTTTAGGTTTTATAGGTGCGAATGGTGCAGGAAAAACAACTACGCTGAATATTATTACAGGCATATTGGATTATGAAAATGGAAAGGTTGAAATAAATGGCCTGACCAAGGAAGACGGCATAGAATTTAAAAAACAATTTTTCTTCATTCCTGATACTATCAATGTATTTAAAAATGTTTCGGGGTTTGATTGGATTCGGTTCTTGATGAACCTATATGGGAATGATGACAAAGAACGTTTGGGGAAATATATCAATCGGTTTGGGATGCAGGATTTCATTAAAAAGCCAATGGGAAGCTATTCTTATGGGATGATGCATAAGGTATCCCTGATAGCGGCTTTTACCATCAATCCCCCGATCATCATTATGGATGAACCGTTAAATGGATTAGATCCAAACGCCGTTTTAGTTTTTAAGGGGTTAATCAAACAATATGTTGAAATGGGCGGTACAGTGTTTTTCTCGACACATCTGTTAGATGTGGCAGAAAAAATTTGTAATACAGTGGCTATTTTAAAAGAGGGTAAAATCATCCTGCATGATGAAATAAAAAATATAATAGGTGAAAGTTCTTTAGAATCTACCTTTATGGAGGCTCAGGTATATGAAGGAAAAACTTCAATTAACTAGATTTTTCGTTTCTTCCTTCTATAAAATGCCCAAGCAGACAATGCTGCAGGCTGTTTTGATAATAGCCGTTTTTTATATGTTTTTGCAGCTAACTGTCGTAAATGCCTTTGTTTATTTTCTTGGGGATACCCAGGTCTTCCTGTTTTACAATTTAACCATTTCGAGCATTCTCGTCTTTGCATTGGTTTGCTATTTATCCACATCGCAAATATTTGCTTATTATGAATTTAAAGTATTGGCTCCGCTGCCACTGACCTATAAGGAGATATCAAAGGCTAAGGTACTAAGTAGCTTATGGGTGCCTATCATCTTATCGATGGTAATCCAAGTGCCGACCATGGGATTCTTAATAGTCGATCAAAAGTTTATGGAAGCGATTAAATTATTTATATTTTTACCCATTGTAAATGGATTAACGGCATTGATTCTCCTATTCATTCTGTCGTGCATTAATAGGTATTATTATAAATTCAAAAATAAAATAACATATTTAATGGTGAACATTGCCGTCATCCTAATGCTTTTGATTAGTTCCATTGTTTATTTTGCTGGAAAATCATCAATTGCTATATCAAAGGTCATTTCGGATATTGATTTGAATTCTATTGAAGGGTTAAAAAACTCATTGGAATTCATAATGAAACATATGTTTGAAACCGCAAATATGATTCCAGTGATTAATTGGATACTAGATGCATTTGTATCAGATGAAATAACTGCTCATTTTCTTGTTATCTATATTTCGACAATATTAATCAGTTTCCTATTATATACATTCATTATAGAAAACATTTCTGTTAATTATTTTAAAAACGGGTTATTGGAAAATAATAAAACGAATATGAAAAACTCAAAGGTCAATATCTCCAAAAATCAATGGAGTAACTATTTACAAAGAGAGATATGGATCATTAAGTCTGAAGCATATTTTAAGATGCAAATAGTTTTAGGTCTTTTATTACCGCCAATCTTTTCACTTGTAATGCTATTGTTGATACAGAAGGAAGTGTTTCCAAATTATTTGGATATAACGAAAGAAGGAGTCTTTGATAAATACTTTTCATATTCTGTCCTCTTTTTGAGTTGTATAAATAATATAAGCGGAACCCCATATTCAAGAGAAGGGAAATATCATTATTTACTGAAAAGTGCCCCTTTTAATGAAAGATATGTTTATTTTTCTAAAGTGATATTTTCATCAATTATCAGTATTATAGCCGTAGTGATCAGCTTTTTAATATTTGCTCTATTTGGCCATTGGGAATTGGAAAGTGCAGTCATGTTATTAATTATTTCTTGTTTAGTGGTTTGCTATAATCTTCTAACACCCATATATGATATGAAAAACCCAAGTATAGAATGGGAGAACCCATCAGCTGCAATTAAATCAAACCCCAATGTATTAATAAGCCTACTTTATGGATTTCCATTTTTAATCATGGTTGCACTCATTCATTTTGGCTTGGTCTGGTTCAGTGTCCAGCCAATTATGGGAGCTCTCATAATTTTAATGATCGTAATAGTAATCAATTCCGTTTTGGTTAATAGGTTGAAACTATATTTATGAAAGTCTTTATATTGGAAAAGTTTTTTTCGTTGATAAAGGATGTACAGAAAATCGGCACTAAATAAATTTAAAGAAGGAGTGTCTTATTATGGGGAAGCACCATGATAAAGATTTTAAAATTTATGCTGCTCGATTAGTATTGGAAGAAGGCAGAAAACCTAGAGAATTGGCCGAAGAGCTCAATATCTCGATACCTACATTAAGAAATTGGATCAATAATTATAAAGAAACAAATGAAGAGGGCTTGGAGGATTCCCGTAATGGTTTTACAGGGCTAAGCCTGAAAGAGGAAAAGGATAAAATAATCAAAGACTTACAGGAAGAGAATGAGATATTAAAAAAGGCAATGCATATTTTCACGAAACAACCATAAATGAATGAACAGTATATAAAGCCATATTTTATTTTTCACAATTATAGTGAAAAATAAAATACGGCTTTTTTTATTGGAGAAATAAAGGTGGCCAATTAAATATTTTTATATTTTTATAAAAATATTTAAATAAATTAATATTAGGTAAATTGGTAAAGTTATTATTTAATGTCGATAATTTACAAATTTTTAATGGACTCGACAAAATTGTTGTGATAAAGTGTTATCGATAATGATAATAGGTAATAATTAACCTGGAAAATGAAATATTTGTTTTAAAAAAGAAATTTTAAAGGATAAAAATGGATGTAATTTGGAGGAGATTCATTATAATTGATTGAATATTTTATGAATAAAAAAATTTTCAAAACTTAGAGATAAAGTTTTATGAAAAGGATTCAGTCAATTTGGACTATATTGATGATATTTTCAACGAAAAGAATGGAATTATTTAATTTGCAAGCTGGCCCCAAAAAATAATTGAAGCAAAGAAAAGTTTGTTTGTGGAAAAAAGCAATTATGAATTTTTAGATATAGGTTTGGATGAAATAAAGAATATATTCCCGTTGAAAGGAGAATTTGGACAGCCGGTCATTGTTAATAACTTGTCTTTTACCAATGAACATCGGTATTTCCATCACTCATACAGATAAAACTTTTGGAATCTTGGTTTTTGATCAACTGCATCCAATGGGAATCGATATTGAAGCTAAAACGAAAGCTGACTCTGACTTTTTGGAGGCATATTTAACGGAATCCGACAAATAAAGATTAAGGAAAGTGAAGGGGTTTATTTTCTAATAAATTCCAGAAAATAAATTGAGGGGGAATACCAATGGAATTAAAAGTGGAAGCAAATGCTGAATTTAAAAACAATAACAAACTAGTACAATATCTATTTAAAAAAGAGGAAAGAGTACATAAGTTAATCATTTCGTTATTGATCCTCAGTTTAATTGCAGGTATCGAAACGACGCTTTTGTTATATTCTGCAGATCAAAAAGGGATGAATGTATTAAATGGCATGTCCATTTCAGAGATAGGGGTCATGAGTTTTGCCATAAACACAATTGTAATGGGAGCTCTTGGATTATTGGTTACATTTATTATTCAAATAATAATTGTATGCCTATTATTTTTATTCTCAAAAGAAAGATTGGTAAATATAAAAGGGATTTGTCAAGCTGTCATTAATGCAGGGATATGCATTGTAGTTGGATCTGGTGTTAATGCAATAATCGCATTATTGGTTAAGAGCAAGGAAACGACATTTACTAGTTTATCCTTACTCGTGCATGATAAAACTTCAATTCTTCACACATTCTTGGCTGAGTTTGAATTGTTTTATATTGTCAGTTTAATTTTATTCAGCTATAGCTTAGAAAAATTAGCACTCATTAAGAGGAAAAAAGCATTAATCATAACGATTTTCATAGCTTTAATTTCTTTAGTTTTTCATATGTTGACGGTCGCATCAGGCACATATTTAAAATGATGGGGGAAAATGATGAATATGGATTCTTTAGTGAATTTATTTGAGGCAAGTGTTAGGAAATATGAGAACAATATTGCAGTAAGAAATAAAGATATGCACTTTTCATATAAAGAAACGAATATTTTAGCAAATAAAATGGCGATGTATATAAAGGATCAAGGGATAAATATAGGAGACAATGTCGGAATCTATATTGAAAAGTCCGAGTATGTTTTATTTTTAATCATAGCACTCCTTAAATTGGGTGTTACCTATGTACCTATCGACCCTAAAAGTCCGGATGAAAGAGTAAAGCATATAATAAGGAATTCGGAATTGAAGTTATTAATAGGGGATAAAGGTCAGCTTGACGATTTTGATTGTGTGCATTTAACCATAGATGAGGTGGTAGAGAATTCTAAAGATAGAACAGGTGATAATTTACATACCTTAATTGACCCAAAGGATCCAGCTTATATCATTTTTACATCGGGCTCAACCGGCAAGCCTAAAGGAGTTTGTGTTTCACATGAAAATGTCATGAACTTGTTTTTAGGTTGCGAGGGTTTGTTCGAGTTTAGTAATAAAGATAAATGGACATTTTTCCATTCCTACGCATTTGATTTTTCCGTTTGGGAGATGTGGGGAGCTTGGATTTATGGCGGAGAAGTCGTAATGGTTTCATTTGAAGAAAGCAGAAATCCAATATCTTTTGTTGATTTAATGGTAAGTACTCAAACAACAGTTTTTAATTGTACGCCAAGTGCTTTCTTCGAGGTGAGTGGAGAGCTCATAAATCGTCAAAATGAATTGAGTTTAAAATACATTATATTTGGAGGGGAAGCATTAAACTTCAAAAAATTGGCGCAGTGGTTTTCGCCAGAAAACGGCAGGCTGCCAAAGCTAATAAATATGTATGGAATAACTGAAACCACCGTTCATGTAACATACAAAGAAATCGCTAAAAGTGATGTTGAAAAAGGAATCACTAATATCGGAAAAGTCCTGCCTCATCTTGGATTTAAAGTAATGAATCAAAATGGAGAAGAAGTAACTGGAGATGAAGAGGGCGAGTTATACGTTTCAGGAAAAGGTGTTTCGCTAGGTTACTATAAAAATGCCATGATGAATAAGATGAAATTTACTTATATCGATAATGTTCGCTACTATAAGTCAGGAGATGTAGTGAAAGTTTTAGATGATGGGGATCTGCAATATATCTCCAGGAATGATGAGCAAGTGCAGCTAAGGGGTTTCAGGATTGAATTAGGGGAAATTGAGAGCTCGTACAATGAATTGAAAAACATCAAGAATGCTGTCGTTACAATGGATACAGCGTTTAATGATGATAAGCATTTATTTTTATACTATGTTGCTGATGAGGAATTAGCTGCTGATTATTTGAGGGAAAGTGTAGGAAGCTCATTACCGTCCTATATGATACCAAGCTTTTTTATCAAGGTAGACAACATCCCCTTAACTGTAAACGGAAAACTGGACAAATCATTATTACCCAAAGTCATTATAAAAGACAGTGAAACTGCATCGAGTATTAAGAGTCCAGCAGATGAAAAAATAAGTGAAAAAGTAAGAGAAGTGGTTGTTAGCATCATAGGTAATGAGGTTATAAAAAATAATCAGTCACTACTTGAAAGTGGAATGAACTCATTATCGATAATGAGATTAATTGTCAAGATAAAAGATCAATTCAATACCGAAATCGCTCCTTCAGTTTTTTTGGATAACGATACGATTACGAAATTATCCCAAGTTTTAGAAACCCGTAAAAAAGAAGAGGTAAAGCAAGATTATATACCTATAAATGACATGAATACATACCCTTTAACATATGAACAAGAAAATTTGTGGTTCATTCACCAAACCAATGTAGATAAATCGTTATATAACATAGTTTTTTCTTATGAAATATCAGGTGAAGTGAATAAAGGAAAACTGGAGATATCTTTAGATAAGCTGAGCAATAAACATCAAATTTTAAAAAGTATCATAAGAGAACAATCTGGAAAAGGCATCTTGGTTTTTGATGAGTCGATTAACCATTGTATTAACTATATTGATGTTTCGGACATTCCTTTAGACATACAGGAAGAAAAAATAAATCACTTGGTGAATGAAGAAACGGAACGACAATTCGATATAAGTAATGGTCCTCTCTTATGGATTGCGTTAGTGAAGAAAAATGAATGTGAATATCAATTAATATGTAATATCCATCATATTATTTTTGATGGTTGGTCGATTCCATTAATGATCAATGAATGGTTTTCCATTTATGAGGAAATCGAGAATGGGGAACAAAATGATATAAATAACAAATCCATTCAATATGGAGATTATGCTTTATGGCAAAAAAACTCACCAAATTATATAAGTGGCAAGGATAATGAGTTCTGGAGTAATGAAATAACTGCATTACGGCAAAAGTCCTTATTACAATATGATCATCAAAAAACAGGAGAAGGTAAAAGCACCTCCGATATTATCAGCTTCTTGTTACCAAAAGATATTCAGCACAATCTGGAAAGTCTTCATAAAAAAACGAAGTCGACTTTGTTCATGAGTTTACTTACAGCCTATCAAACCTTTTTGTCTGTTTATTTTGATGAAGAGGAAGTTGTCGTCGGAAGTCCATTGGCGAAGAGAAACCATGTGGATACAGAACAATTGATAGGTTATTTCGTCAACACCTTGCCCTTTAAAATAAAGGTATCTCAGGATGATTCATTTAAAGGTATTTTAAGAAAAAATATAAAAAATATTGCAGGTGTTTTTGACCATCAAAATTTACCTACTAAAGAAATTTTAAAATATTCATCGGAAGAAAGAACCATGGAAAATACGCCTTTGTTCGATACAGTATTTGTTCTGCAGAATAACCAAAAAGAAAAGCTGGCTTATAAAGATTTCAAATTAAAACCAAAAAAAATCAATACCTTTAAAGCTAAATTTGATTTGGTTGTTCAGGTAGAGGAAATTGATGAGGATGAATTAGTCATTTCGTTTGAATTCAACAAATCATTATTCAATAAAACGACGATTCAAAGAATGGCTAAAAATTTCAAATATTGGCTGCAAGAGATTACAACCCAGGAAAGCAGGAAATTAAAGGACATTACCTATTTAGAGCCTGCACAGTTACAATCACTAATCGAAATGGGGACAAGTAACGTAAAACAAGAAATGGAAGATCAACATTTTGAAGATGTAATAACTAGGTTTGAGAATAAAGTACGTACAAATTTCAATGATATTGCCATTGTTCATGGAGATGATCAAGTATCGTATAGCGAGTTAAATGCCCGGGCAAATCAGGTGGCACATAAATTATTCCGAAACGATGTAGGTGCAGAAGATAGAATAGGTATTTTTATGGATCGATCGATCAATATGGTAACGGCTATTTTAGCCATTATGAAAGTTGGGGCAGGGTACGTGCCTTTGGACCCATCACAGCCAGAGTCGCGGCTGAAACATATGATTGAGGATTCTCAAATCATATATTGTTTAAGTAATGAAGAAGGACTTTCAAAGTATCCCGGTGATAAAGGAAAACTAATATTGATTGAAGACATACTAAAAGTAAGAGAAAGTGAATGTGAAGAATTCGATTCAAGAAAGCTATCGGATAATGATTTGGCCTATATCATCTACACTTCAGGAACAACGGGAAAACCTAAAGGAGTCATGATTGAACATGGCGGATTGGCAAACCTCTGTGATTGGCATATCGATTATTATTCTGTTGATGAAAAAGATGCAGCATTACTGGTTTCGAATACATCTTTTGACGCTTCTGTTTGGGAGGCATTCCCTTACCTAACGAATGGGAATAAACTCCTGATTCTGGATTACTATGATTTACTGGATGTTGAGATCCTTTCGGAGAAGTTAGAAAAGGAGAGTGTCACACTCGCATTTTTTTCAACGGGACTGCTAGAGCAATTATTTATCAACGAAATGAAATTCCCGCAATCAATCAGAGCTATATTGACAGGTGGGGATCGTTTAAAAACGAAACCTGATCGTTTGAGTTTTGACTTATATAATAATTATGGGCCAACGGAGGGTACTGTCGTAGCGACTGTATATAAGGTACTTCCAAGTGATGATACAGTGATCCCCATTGGTAAGCCAATTCTAAATGCAGAAGCGTTCGTGTTGAATTCCAGGATGAAGCCTACACCTAAAGGGCAAATAGGCGAGCTGTATATCGGCGGAAAAGGAATTGCAAGAGGATATATAAATAATCCGGAGAAGAACGATGAAAGCTTTATTCCGAGTCCGTTCAATCCCTCAAAAAGGCTTTATAAAACTGGAGATTTGGTTAAGTATACCGAGGATGGAAATTTACTATTTGCAGGAAGAGCGGATGACCAAGTGAAAATCCGGGGATATCGTATCGAACTTGGTGAGATCAGTGCTGTTCTAAACAAATGTACAGGTATAAAGGATTGCTTTATCGCGATAAAAGATGAATCTAAATCGAAGAAATTCATCATTGCTTATTATATCTCAGACAATGATCTGGAAGAAAATCATATCAGGGATTATATGAAGAATCATCTTCCTCATTATATGATTCCTTCTTACTTCATTAAAATGGAATCTTTTCCGCTGACCGTTAACGGCAAAGTGGATACGAAGAGCTTACCGGATACAAAAACGAACTCGGAAGAGACTAAAAGTAAAAGTGTCATTAATGAAACGGAACAAAAATTGCTAAAGATATGGAAAGAGGTCCTGAATAATCAGGAAATAGCCATCCGCGATAACTTTTTCGAATGTGGGGGAGACTCCATCCTAAGCATTCAAATTTGTTCACTTGCCAAGAAAGAAAATCTTTTCATTACTTCAAAAGATATCTTTGAAAAACAAAGTATCGAAGAGCTGGCAAAGGTTGTGGAATCGACGGGGGATTTAACGATAAATCAGTCTGACGTTTTTGGAAAGGCATCATTTACACCTATTCAAAGTTGGTTTTTCTCTCAACAAATAAATAATTATAATCATTGGAATCAATCCGTAACATTAAAGGGCTACCCGCAACTGAGTGAGAAAAGGCTTATGAGGATCATGGCGCATATCGTTAAACATCATGATGGGCTGAGATCAAGGTTCACTATCAAAGAAGCATTTTCACAAATAGAAAAAAATACGGACCCGAATGAAAATTGGACTTTGAATTACGTAAATCTATCAAACATGAATAAGGACATACAAGAACAGGAAATTGTTAAACTCGGAATCGATGCACAAGAGGGCATAAACATTTCAAACGGACCGCTGATGAAAATTGTATGCATCAATACAGGCAAAAATGAGCATAGAATCATTTGGATCATTCATCATTTACTTGTTGATGGGGTTTCCTGGAGAATCTTACTCGAAGACTTTGACCGGCTATATATTCAAGATATTAACGAACAAGAACTAAAACTGGATAATAAAACGACATCATATAAGGAATGGGCAAATAACCTTAATGATTACAAAAATAGTATTCCTTTAGTCATTAAAGAGTACTGGCTGAATGAAAATAACGCACTGTATGAAAACGCCTTGGTTAAAACAGGGAATGCATACGATGGAAGATCATTTGATATGAAGCTGAATAAAGAAATTACAAACAAAATCTATAATGAAATGACAAAAGCTCATAAAGCATCTATCGATGAACTATACTTATCTATTTTTGCAATGCTAATCGGGAATTATTTTAATAAAAAAGATATTCATTTTACTTTGGAGGGACATGGTCGCGAGGAATTATTCGCAGATGTCGATTTATCCAGAACAGTGGGATGGTTTACGACCATGTGCCCGGTTTATTTAGAAAATAAACAATCCATTACAAACACGATTAAAGGTACAAAGAAAAAGTTAAGGGCCTTGCCTAATAAAGGGATTGAGTATGGGATCATGACCGAATTATGTGGCGAGACACAATTGAAACAAAATAAGCCGCTTATCAGTTTTAATAATTTAGGTAGATTTCATCAAAACAATGAATTGGCTGCGAAGGAGGTCATCTTTTTTAGTGAACATGATATTCAACATAATTCCTATACCGAGCATGAAGTCGATATCGAATTACTTGTAGTGAATGAAGAGCAAACTATAAAAATAAACTACAACAAACATTTCGTAAGAGAAGATTTTGAGAATTATATTCAAAACAATTTGCTGGAATTGTTGGAAGCAGTGACAAAATTGGAAAATTCGATGTACGGTCCGGAAGACTTTCCATTAGTGGATGTGCCTGAAGAGGAACTTAACCAACTACTAAGCAAAGAAACAGGAATTGTTGATATTTATGAATTGACTGCTTTGCAAAAAGGGATGTTATATCATAGTTTATTTGATAGTGAGAGCAGTCAGTATAAAGTACAACTCATTTTTGATATGAAAGGCGTTCTGGACGTCGCAAAATTAAAGAATGCCATTGAGACAGCAGCTGGGAAACATGACATTTTAAAAACGAAATTATATTCAAGTAGAAAAGGGATATTCTATCAACTATTAATGAGTTCCATGGATATCGAGATTAAATATGAAGAAATGACCGATCATCAAGCGAAGCTGGAAAAGTTGTTAGCAGATCAATACAAAATCATAGATATCGAGAACAATAGGTTGAATAGCTTCATGATCGTTAAGCTTGCTGAAAATGAGTACCAATTAATATGGACATTCCATCATATTATTATGGATGGTTGGAGTTATTCGATGGTGATTAATGACATTTTTGACTCTTATCATTCAATAACACCGTCATCATCTTTGAGTACCTCATTTAAAAAGTATGTTGAATATATGAAAGATTATACGAGTAATAAGGAGCTGCGGGACTATTGGGCAGGGAAACTGGAAGGTGTCCGAAGTTCTGTACCTAGTTTAACGGGAGTGTTGGAAGGCGAGGGTTACATTGAGAATAGCTACTTGAAAGTACTGGATGAGGAATTGAGTGATTCCATTCAACGATTCTGTCAGGAATACAAGATTACCATGAATACTTTCTTTCTAACTATTTGGCTAACTACTTTAAAAGAATTAAAAGGTACGGATAATGTATGTTGCGGCGTAGTGACATCCGGCAGGAATATCCCGGTCCAAAATATTGAGGTTATGGTTGGTCCATTTATCAATACCGTTCCGTTTATAAAGCATATCAGCCAAGAGAAGACCTACATGGAACTGCTGGATGAGGTTCAAAAGGAATTTTTGGAACTAAGTGCCTATGAGAATACACCATTATCAGAAATTTATGAATGGGCTAATATGAAAGATCATTTATTTGACTCATTATATGCTTTTGAAAACTATCCCATACAACTAGCTAATACTGGTGAAATCAATGTAAGTTTGAAAGAAGGGCGGGAAACCACCCATTATCCAATCGTCATCATCATTAACCCTGGTTCAAGTGTTCAAATTAAGTTTAATGAGGCAGCGGTCAATCTAAAGTTAAGGACATCAGTCATTTCTATATTTAATCAAATCTTAAACGGAATGTTAGAAAAAATGAAAGTTAAGTGAGGGGAAATATATGGAGACAACTATTGCGGTCAAGGGAAGGTTAATTGAGGAAAAGCTTATTGGATTTTGGAAAGAGATCTTAGAACAAGAAACCATTGGTACAGATTCTAATTTCTTTGATTTAGGGGGGAATTCCCTTTTAGCCATGCAATTTATTCAAATGGTGAAGAATAACATGGGAGTAAGATTGCCAATCAAAGTGTTGTTCGAACAATCAACCATACAGGAACTATCTGTACTCATCAAACAATTGGACGATATTAATAAGTTAAGTTGAATGGAAAAGAATTGAGGTGATGTTCTATGAACAGGATCATAAGTGAAACGGAAGATAGGCTATTAAACATGATTTCAATTATCATCGAACCTCTTAAAATATCACTATTAGAGGACATGAATGCATCACTAAGTACAAATGAAAAAAAGGATGAGTTTTTGTCTTCGATAAAACGGGAGTTCGGTATTCAATTAACATCTGAAATCATTACAAGTCAATGGAACATAGAAAGGTTGGCAAGTTTCCTGGACATGCTTCTCAGCATGAGAGAAGACGAGGTCAATATGCCTTATAAACGTGGAAAAAGGGAAGGGATGCTTTCTCATAATCAAGATCGAATGTATCTGTTTGACAGTCTCGATGAAAGGAAAATGCTCTATAATATGCCATTTAAATTCATTTTAAATGGCGTAGTGGACATTGGTGACTTACAACAGGCATTAGATATCATGATTGAACGCCATGAAACTTTACGAACCAATTTTAAGGGTGAAGAACATCAAGTACTTCAATTCTTGTCAAAAAACAGCAGTAACTTAATAGCCTATGAAGACTGTCGGGAAGTAGGCCCCGAAGTCAGTAATATAATGGTCACCTCCCATCTTACTGAAGAAATAGAAAGATGTTTTGATCTGGAAAATAATCGGTTATTTAATATGAAGCTATTTCGAATTGAGGAAGAAACGTATTATTTAGTATGCAATTTTCACCATATCATTTTTGATGGAGTATCGTTTGTCACCTTTTTTGAGGAGTTAATGGAGATTTATGAAAGGGTTCAAACGGGCAAGGTTGGTGATATTCCTCCTGTGGACATGCAATATTTAGATTATGCTGTCTGGCATAAGGAGTGGGTCAGGGAAAGTACGCCAAGCCAAAGGAGGTTTTGGGAAAGTTATTTAGATCGGGAGGAAGAAGCATTAGAACTTCCATTTGACTTTCAGCGTCCAAAATCACCTTCTTATTCTGGTGACAGACTGGAAATGCCTATAACGGATGAACTTCGTTTATTGATAGAGACGATTTTAAAGGAGAATGGCATAACTTTATATACTTTTATGATGACCGCCTATCAAGTGTTTTTAAGTCAGTATACCGGGAAGAATCGAATCATCGTTGGGAGTACCGTCGCAAACCGCGGCCAAGAAGAATTTTCCCGGACAGTTGGGTGCTTTGTCAATACGCTGCCACTGAAGTTAACAGTGGAAGCTACGGAATCATTTAATGAAATCTTGACCCGAAATCGCAAAGTGATTTTGGATGTATTGGAACATCAGGCTTTTCCATTTGAAAAAATTGTTGAAATCATTAATCCAGACAGGGATCTAAGCCAATCCCCATTGTTCCAAACAGCTTTGGCTATGGAAGAAAGCTTTGAAGGGAATTTTAGCAATTCATTCTTCACGCTTGAACAAGAGCCATTCGAAATACCTTTTTCAAACTATGATCTAACTATAAAAGTAAAGGGTTCTCATGACCTAATACTTGAATTCGAGTATTCCGATGAGCTTTTCAAACGGGAAACAATCGAAAGACTCATGATGAGTTTCGAAAAATGGTTATTCCAAATTTGTAACAACACAAATATGCCCATTTGTCATTTGGATTATTTAGACGAAAATCAAATGAATAAATTGTTATTTGAGTGGCAAGGTGAGGTTTCGGATGTACATCAAAATGAGACGATCACCTCCATTTTGGAAAGAATCGTTAAGAAGCATCCAAACAAATTAGCCGTTGCTGATAATGGTAAGACCATTACTTATTCGGAATTAGATCAAAGATCGAATGTGATTGCGAAATTGCTTAGAAACTATATGGAAAATGGCTCTAATAAAGTGGGCCTGCATGTTAGCAGATCTATTGAGATGGTAATCGGCATGTTGGGAATCATTAAAGCTGGATGTGCATACGTTCCGCTTGATCCCATGCTACCAGCTGAACGGTTGGAATATATCATCAATGATTCAAAGATGGATATATGCATTACGAATCAAGTTGTGGTACCTGCGATTAAAAAGATAGCTAAAGTGATAGATCTTGAATCTGTACATTACATGGATTCCGAATGCTGTACCGAAATGATTACACCATCAGATCTAGCTTACATAATTTATACTTCCGGAACGACAGGAAAACCTAAAGGCGTCATGTTATCCCATAGAGGAGTAGTGAATTTAATAATAAGTCAAAACAAGTACTTACAGCTTGATGTGACCTCAAAGGTATTGCAATTTGCCACCTTTAATTTTGACGCTTCTATATATGAGATTTTTGGAAGCCTATTAAATGGTGCAGAGCTGCATATCGGGAATAATAAGGAGGAAATGTTTGATTTATTCGCATTGGAAAATCAAATCAAAAGTGAAAAGTTAACGCACCTAGTATTGCCGCCAGCGGTATTACTAGAGCTGAATATAGAGGATTCTGATGTGAAATTCGTTGGTTCAGCCGGATCTGAATGTCCAATAGCTTTGCTGGAGCGCTATCAAAATATAAATTTTTATAATGCCTATGGTCCAACGGAATATTCAGTATGGACCACGATTGAAATGTTTAAAGCGTTTGAAAAAAATGAAACTACTAATAATAAAGTATCGATAGGCAAACCAATCCTGAATACTGACGTCTATTTATTAAGTCCTGAGCAAAGACTCGTACCAATAGGTGCTGCAGGGGAAATATATATTGGTGGTGAAGGATTAGCTGTTGGATATGTGAATAATGATGATTTAACAAAAGAAAAGTTCATTGAACATCCTTTTAAAGCTGGAAAGCGTTTGTATCGCAGCGGTGACCTTGCAAAATTCACGAACGATGGTGAGTTGATTTTTCTGGGGCGTAAGGATAATCAAGTGAAAATAAGAGGATTCCGGGTGGAAGTTGATGAGATTTTGGTCAATCTCAATGCATATCCGCAAGTAAGTGACTCATTCATTATGGTTCAGGATCAGCCAAACTTAAATAAACAAATAATCGCTTATTTCACATCAAAACAACAGGTTGATAACGATCACTTAAAAGCATTTTTAAAAGAGAGATTACCAAGTTACATGATTCCTTCATTCTTTATGCAAGTGGACAATTTTCCGTTAAATGCAAATGGGAAAATTGATTCAGCAATTCTTCCGGTACCAGTCACTAGAATCAATACATCAGAAGAACCTAAGACGTTTAATGAGAAAGTGCTTCTTCAGATTTTTAAGAATGTCTTAGGGGTAGATGACATAAGTATCCGAGATAACTTTTTCGAACTTGGCGGCGATTCCATTCAGAGCATCCAAATATGTTCCCTTGCAAGGCAGGAAAGTATAATCATCAGTCCAAAATCAATTTTTGAAAATCAAACGGTAGCTGAGCTTGCAGCGGTTGCAAAAACTGAAAATAAAGTCATGATTCAACCAATAGCCACTAGAGGAAATGTGGAATTGACCCCCATTCAAGAATGGTTCTTTGCTGAACACACGACTTCCATCAATCATTGGAACCAGTCTATTGTGTTTAGTAAAAATTCCTGTGCCCTAATGGAGGATATTGAAAGTATTCTATCTCAAATCGTGGAACATCATGATGGATTGTTGACCTTATTTGAAAAGCATGACGAAAAATATATCGGGAATATAGACTCTGAACACAAAACATGGGAGTTAGTCTATAAGGATATTCATCATTTAGATGAGGAAACGCGAATAAGAACGAGAGATGAATGGGAAAGTACGGTTCAAGGTTCATTGGACATAAGTAATGGACCGATCATGAAAATGCTTGTTTTAAAAGAACAAAAGAACAAGTATCGCTTCTTTTGGGTAATCCATCATTTATTAATCGATGCAGTTTCCTGGAGGATTTTACTTGAAGATTTCAATCATCTCCATGATCAAGCATTAAACAATCAAAAAGGGAAACTCGCCTATAAAACTTCATCATTTAAAGACTGGTCAAATTTCTTAAAGAAATACAATGAAACGTTGATGGACCCTGAAACACTCCGTTATTGGGAACAAAAAACAAAAAGTGAAATAACGGATTTCATGATAGGGGAAGACTTTATAGCTACGCAAGAAAGAACGGTGGAGAAATCATTCGGTGAAGAAGAAACTGAGTTTTTGATCCAGGAATTAACAGGGCAATCTAAAGCGACTGTAGAAGAAGTATTGTTGTCATTAATTGCGAAGAGTTTGAACCAATCTTTTGAAGTGAAGAAATTCTGGATAGAAGTAGAAGCGCATGGCAGGGAAATGGTGGACGAAACAATGGATGTTACTCGGACCGTTGGCTGGTTTACTGCGATGTATCCAATATTGCTGCATTCAGATAAGACGTTTGATGATACTTTAAAAAACACGAAGAATGCTATAAGGGAAATTCCGAATAAGGGTTTTGATTATGGTGTGATCAAGTATTTAAGTCCTGGGGTCATTCAGGAGCCGGATATCCACGTTACTTTTAACTATTTGGGTAGGTTGGACTCTCAATTCGAATCATCCAATAGCAAGGACTTTGGTGAATTTGAACAAAAACCGAAACTCCATTTTCTAGCATTGATCCAGGACGGAAGACTAAGTATAAAAATAATTTCAAAATTAGCTGAAGAAAAAATGAACTTATTAATAGAAGCCATAGGCAAAGTCGTGATGGAAATCAAGGGATCTGAATTTGATCAAGGTTCTTTAATAGAAAGTGATTTTCCAGATGCAATGCTTACTGAGGAAGATCTGTTTCATATATTGAATTCTAATAAATAATGTGAATACTCATTTAATAGAAAGAAGAAGTCAGTAGATAGGATGGAACACAACGATAATGGAATCGGGAGGCGCTAAATTGGAGAAATCTATTCAGAATATCTACTCATTAACTCCGCTTCAAGAAGGAATCCTCTACGAACTGGAGATGAACAATACAGCTGAGAACCTTTACATTTCTCAAATGCGAATCAGGATAACGGGCGCACTTGACGTAAATGCATTATTCCAAGCATGGAGTCAGGTTGTAGAACGTCATGAAGCATTAAGAATGAAGGTCATCTCTAAAAATATTGAAAATAATGTTCAGGTTGTATTCAATGCAATGGACTATCAACCAGAAATAATAGATATGACGGAGTTGAGTAAACATGATCAATTAAATGAAATTCAGAGAGTGACATCAAAATTCCAGCAGATGGAAGTGAATAACTCCAATTTGATGAAACTCCAGTTAGTGAGAATTGAAGAAAATCAGCATATCTTGATTTGGACTCATCACCATATAATTTTGGATGGCTGGAGTACCAGCATAGTCATCGATGAGCTCTTTGTTATTTACAGCCGAATTGTAGGAAAGGACTCAAAACGGCTTATTGAAAAGCCAAAGCAATATGGAGATTTTATCCGATATATGAATAAAATTGATGCTGAAGATCTAAAACGTTTTTGGAAAGAGCTAGCAAAGGATATTGAGCAGCCGACAATCACATTCCCCGTTCTGAAATCTGTGAAGGAAAACCGGCAGGAAAATGATCTATTTTGGGAGCTGGATAAAAAACAGAGTGAACTTTTAAGAGAATTTGCCGCTAAAAACCATGTAACGGTTAATGTATTATTGCAGTTAATATGGTCGATCGTGCTAAAGGAAATGTCCAACCAAAACCGAATAGTCTTTGGAATTGTGAGCTCTGGCAGGTCGAATAACTTATTCAAATCAGAAGAAATTGTCGGGTTGCTCATTAATACGATTCCGATGATAGCTGAAATAAACGATACTGACAGCGTTACTGATTTACTGAAACGGTTCCAGGAAACATTAAACAATATGCTGGAGCACTCTCAAATTTCTTTAGTGGATATCAAAAGGCATACGAAATTAAAGAAGGAAGATCCGATTTTCGAAACGTTATTTGTTTATGAGAATTATCCGGAAGCTAAAAATGAAGGCAATAGTATCAACTGGGAAGTTGAAGGCGGAAAAGAATCACATAGCTTTCCGTTATCATTACAAGCCCAGGATAATAAAGAAACCATTAAATGCAAATTGTATTTTAATCGCTGCTTCATAGAGCGTTCACTAGTAAATGATATACAATCAGCCTTCATGCAGATTGCCCATCAAATTACAAAAGCACAGCAAATTGACGAAATATATGTCGATGTTGATTTTTCAAAACTAAAGAAAAATGTAGGTAATGACTTTCATGCAACAAGTGACCATTCGATCACTTCGGCATCGGTTAATCAAGAACTTAAAGAAATATGGCAAGAGTTTTTCTTGAATACTGAGATTAATGGTGACTTCTTTCAATTGGGCGGGCATTCGATAACAGCCATGAAATTGGTATCTAAGGTGAATAAACGACTTGATGCGAATATGAAATTGACTGATTTATTTGAAAATCCCACATTAAAATTGCTAAGTCATAAGATCTTTCCAGAAGTGATTACATCTCCTAAAGATGAAACGCAATTAGTTTCATCATTTGTAGAAAAGACATTTTTGGAAGTCTTATCAACAAGTCAAATCGAAAAAGATGCCGATTTTTTTGAAATGGGCGGTCACTCGATATTAGCCATGAAGTTATTGACAAAGTTAAATAAAGAATACAACCAAATTCTAACTTTGAAAAATATTTTTCAAAATTCAACGATCGATTCGTTGACGGCCTTCATCATGACTCGAATTTCAGATACTGACAGTGAGCACAAAGAAATCCAAACGGAAAATCATGTTTTATCCAGTAACCAAGAGGCTTTGTGGTTCAACGAAAAACTCAATGGTAAAACAACCAATTATAACATTCCTCAGAAATATAAAATTACTGGCAAAGTAGATACTTCACTCCTGGAAAAAGCCGTCAACCATGTCATCGATAGACATGAAATCTTAAGGACCATCGTGCATGAAAAGGACGGTAAAGGCTATCAAGAAATTAAGGAAGATTTGTACATTAAAATAAATGAAATGGACCTCTCTGAATTAAAGGCAGAACAGCAAACGACCCGTTTGCTGCAAATTGAAGATGACGTCCAATCGGAAATCTTTGAACTTGAAAAAGGTCCTCTCTTGACATTGAAACTTGTTAAATTGAGTGAAAATGAGTCTGTTTTATTTGTGAATCTCCACCATTTTGTTTTTGATGGATGGTCAGTGAGTATATTTTTAGATGAATGGTTATCATTTTATGACAGTGAAGTGAATGAAAAGGAACTTAACCTTGGAAACGACTTTACACAATATAAGGATTTTGCCATTGAGCAAAAAAGCTGGTTGGAAAGTAACATTAAAGAAGAAACGCTATTTTGGGAAACAAACTTATCTGGGGAATTACCTAAATTGGAGCTTCCTATAGATTCTATGCGTACAAAAGAAAATCGCAACGATGGCAGTAGTTTTATAGTGGAGCTAACAAGGGAAGAGCTCCAAGGTTTAAAGCGGATGTCCATTGAAAAAAACTCGACATTATTCATGACACTTCTAACGATGTACCAGTCTTTTCTAGCAAAATATACAGGTCAAAACGATATCATTGTCGGAAGTCCTTTGGCGAATCGAATGATTGAAGGAACAGGGAAATCGATAGGTTATTTTGTCAATACACTCCCCTTTAGATTAAAGCTGGGACCCGGGGAAACATTTGAAGAGATTCTTCAAAGAAATACAAATCATATCATTGACATCTATGATCATCAGCAAATGACATTGGAGAAAATTGTTGAAGTCATTAACCCTGAAAGAAATTTAGTAACCACTTCTTTATTTCAAACCGTCTTCATTTTACAAAATAATGCTAAAGCTGCATTTGAAAGTGAATACATAAAGATAACGCCTGAAGTAATAAAATCAAAGGTAGCAAAATTCGATTTGAGTTTAGCTGCGGAAGAATATGAAGATAAACTTTTATTCGCTTTTGAGTATAATTCAGGTATTTTCAATGAACAAACCATTCGATTATTAGGTGAAAATTTCTTGGAGTGGATTCGGACAATTACATACGAGCCTGAACGATACATTGACCAAGTATCTGTAGTGAGTAAGAAGCAGGAGAAAGTATTATTGGAAGAATGGCAGGGAGAAACCGTTCAGTTTGAGGGGATCGATGATACAATCCCAGAAGCATTCTATAAAATTGTTGAGAGATTTCCTGATAAGGTAGCCATTGTTGATGGTCCCAGAACCATTACATATCGCGAATTGAATCATAAGAGCAATCGTCTTTCACACCATTTAATAAGCAGGGGAATTTCTACAGAAGAAAGAATCGGAATTTATGTGAATCGATCAATTGATATGGTTACCGGGATGTTGGCAGTAATTAAAGCTGGAGCTGCGTATGTTCCATTGGATCCTCATTATCCTAATGAGCGATTAAGCTATATGGTCCAAGATTCGTCCATTTCCTATTGTTTGAGTCACAAAGAACTCGGTGTGAATGAATTGATCGATTCAGCTAAAATAATATATTTTGAAGATATTGAAAAAGAATCGGATCTGTTAATGGACGCCAATCTTCACATTCCGGATCAGAGAAATCTAGCGTATGTCATTTATACTTCGGGAACGACAGGCAGACCAAAAGGAGTCATGTTAGAACATAGAGGAATCATTAACTTAGTGTATAACCAAAATAAAATGATGTGTTTAGACACATCAGCTAGAGTGTTGCAATTCGCTACATTTAATTTTGATTCATCCGTCATTGAGGTTTTTAGCTCACTTTTATTTGGTGCCGAACTGCATATAAGTGTGGATAAAGAAAATCAATTTGACATGAGTAAACTTGTTGAACAAATTAAGGGAGAAGGAATTTCCCATATCATTTTACCGCCTGCCGTGTTGAAGGAACTGCCAATCACGGAATTGAACAGTATTAAAGTACTGGGATCTGCAGGTTCTGAATGTCCATTTGAGCTCGTTTCAAAGTTTAAACATATATCGTTTTTTAATGCCTATGGGCCTACAGAATATTCGGTGTGTACAAGTTTTAAACTATTTCCTCCGAATGAAGAGATAGCGAATGAATTCGTTGTTTCAATTGGGAAGCCTCTGACTAACACAGTTGTACTTGTTTTGGATGAAAACCGGAAACTAGTTCCGGCAGGATCGGTTGGTGAACTATACGTTGGAGGAATTGGGTTAGCAAGGGGATATTTGAATAATGAGAGCCTGACAAATGAAAAGTTCATAGCCAATCCATTCAACCCTGCAGAAAAAGTATATAGAACCGGGGATTTAGTTAAGCATAACAAAGCTGGGGAATTAGTCTATATAGGCAGAGCGGACGATCAAGTGAAAATAAGGGGATACCGGGTTGAACTATCGGAGGTTAATGTTTCCTTACGAATGATGGAAGAAATCAAGGATAGTTATGTAACGGTATTGGAAGATGAATTTGAGAATAAAAGGCTAATTGCTTATTATACGGTGAGTGATGTGGTTTCGATAGAATCAATCAGAAGACGATTGAAAGAAACACTGCCTGCATTCATGATTCCTGCTCATTTTATGCAACTGGATAAATTTCCTTTGACGCCGAATGGGAAAGTTGATCGGAAATCCCTGCCGAAATGGACGGAACAGATAGACGAGCGGAAGGGAAAAGTGCTGGATGTGCAAGAATTGTCCAAAACTGAAACAGCGCTTCTGACAATATGGAGAAACGTTTTAAATGATCCCACTATAGGCCCGGATGATAACTTCTTTGAATGTGGCGGTGATTCAATCATCAGTATTCAAATATGCTCTGCTGCAAAAGAAAAAGATTTATTTATAACTCCTAAAGATTTATTTGAATACCAAACGGTCCGCGAGTTGGGGAATATTGTGAATGAATTGGAGCAAAACCAAGTGGTTCAAGAAACAATATCAGGTTATGTCCCGTTAACGCCTATTCAATCATGGTTTTTTAATGAAAATCATGAGAATATCCATCATTGGAATCAGTCCGTAGTATTAATGAAGGATAATACATTATCAACTGAACAATTTAAAAAAATCATCATGAAATTAATTGATCAGCACGACGTATTAAGGACATTATTTGAAAAACATGGTGATTCATATATAGGGAATATTGGGGATGCTGATACAGCATGCGGTTTTTATGAGTATAATGTTTCAAGTTTTAAAGATGAAAATAGTTTGAAGGAAATTAAGGAGCTAGAAGAAAACGCCCAACAAAGTTTAAACATACACAATGGCCCCATGATGAAGTTTCTTCTTTTCAGGGATCAAAGGGAGGTAAGGATCTTTTGGGTGATTCACCACCTCGTAGTTGATGGTGTTTCATGGAGGATACTTCTTGAACATTTCGAAAGATGTTATCAGCAGATGAAGAATGAACAAGAACTATCACTTCCTTTAAAAACGACTTCTTATAAACAATGGTCCGAGAAACTAAACGAATATCAGAACACTGACCTATCGGAAGAAGCCGTTCAATATTGGGAAAAGGAAATGAATACTCCCGTTTCTCCGCTGACGAAAAGCTTAGGAGAAACGTGTGATTTTGAAAACATGTACAAAATAGAAGTGGATGAGGATCAAACACAAAACCTCATTAAAAATACATTAAGAAAACATAAAACGACGATTGATGAAGTTTTATTATCAGTTATCGCCCAGGTGTTTTCCAATCGTATGGGAATCAATGAATTTTGGCTCGATTTAGAAGGACATGGTCGAGAGGATATTGAGGAAGGCGTTGATCTTTCAAGGACGGTAGGGTGGTTCACCTCCATCTATCCAGTAAGGATTGAAGGAAGGGCGTCTTTGGGATCTACACTGAGAAATACGAAGAACATAATAAGAAGTGTGCCGAACAAAGGGTTTGACTTTGGAATCCTAAAGTATATTTCCACTCGGGATTATCGTTATCCAGAAAGCCTTGTGAGTTACAACTATCTAGGTCAGTTTAATAATACAGGTGATATGCAACAAACCAATAGCAGCAATATCGATTTGAACTACAAATTTCCATATAAACTCAATTTTGTCGCTAGCATCGTAAACAATAGACTTATGCTGAATATTATCGGGGATAGCAACAATGAAAACTTCCAAATGATATGTAAAGAAGTTGAAGCACAATTAAACAAAGTTTTAAGCGGAAGTGCAGATTTGAATGACTCTATTATCGAAACGGATTTTGAATCAGAGGAAATAGTTGATGGAAGTACAATTAAGCATTTTATTAATAAGTTTAATAATATTGAAGAGATTTACCCAGTGACATCACTTCAAGAAGGGATGTTATTCCATAGCGAAGTAACTCAAAGTCCTGAATATATCTCGCAGCTATCCATCGACTTAATAGGCGATCTTGATCTGGATAAATTAGAAGAAGCCTGGAATGATACTTGCAGAAAATACGACGTCCTAAGATCGGTTTTCAGGCGCAATCAATTGGGGGACCGTTATCAAATCATACTCAATGATATTTATTATGTGTTTAATCATGTGAATCTAACGATGTTCAGTGTAGACGAGTCAGAATCCAAGATAGAAAATCTATTAGAACAAAGCAGGAGCAGACAAACGGATTTAGAGAATGGGCCGCTCATGAACATCACCTTAATTCAGCTATCGGATCATCGTTTTAAATTCATCTGGACACATCATCATGCTTTAATAGATGGCTGGAGCCTGCAAATCGTCATTAATCATTTTTTGGATAATTATCGAAATCCATCCAGTACGTTAAAAGACAGTGATGAACATAAGTATGCTTATAAACAAGTCATGAACCATGTAAGAAATATTAATAAACAGGAAGAAGCAGCTTTCTGGAACAAAGAGTTGAGCGATTTCGAACAAGTAAAAGCACTGGTGAGTAAGAAAACGGATAAGGAAGCTTTTACATCGGATAAAGTTATTGAATATAGCTTACCTGAAGAGCTTACTGAAGAATTGATAGAGTTATCCAAGCGGCATAGAAAAACAATTAATACCGTTGTTCAAGGAGTTTGGGGAATCGTTCTATCTTACCTTAGTGAAAGCAACTCAGTATGTTATGGGGTGACAAGCTCAGGAAGGAACCTCAGCATTCCGCATATCGAATCAGCTGTAGGCTTATTGATCAATACTCTTCCATTCTCTTTGAAAATCGATTGGGAGGATGATTTACAATCCTATTTCACCGCTATTCAAAACAAGCAATTACAAATGAGAGAGTATGAGTTCAGTTCACTTACGGATATAAAGCAATACGCTGAAATTCCATGGGATAGGGATTTATTTCAACATATATTTGTATTCGAAAATTATCCGGGCGCAGAACTGGCAGATGATTCGCCAATCATAATCGAAAGTTCAGTTGGAAGTGAATCAACTAATTTCGATCTTACGTTCTCTGCAGCTGTAGTGCAATCAAAGTTGCATTATAAAATCATTTATAAAAACAATAAATTCGATGAAAATGAAATTTTAAGTTTTATGGATTCCATGCAAGAAATATTCTTAAATCTAACAAAAGATGAAACACTATCTATTGGTAAATTAATAAATCACTTGAAAGTTGGGGCCCGATGATAAGTAAATCGATGACGACGAATAAATTGATGTCAATAACTGAAGCTTTTAAAAAAATGGCGGGCGATAATCAATCAAAAGCGGCACTTTATGATAATGAACGGCAAATAACTTATAAAGAATTAGATATTCTCTCAAATAATCTTGCCAAAAGGATCATTGACATGGGAATTCAAGAAGAAACGATGATCGGGATTCCAAGCAAAAGGTCCATTGAACTGATCGTAGGGATGCTTGCCATTATAAAGTCTGGCTGTTGCTATGTTCCAATAGATGAAAAATACCCATTAAAAAGATTGGAATATATGCTTGAGGATACGGATATGGAGTTCTTCTTATCATTTAATGATCATGAAGGGAAGCTCAGTGAATTGGATATTGAACCAATTCCATTTGAGATTAAAGAACTGAGCAGGGAAGGGCACACGCCTGTGAACCGTTCTTCAGAGAATGGTCTAGCGTATGTTATTTATACATCTGGAACGACTGGAAAACCAAAAGGCGTAATGATAGAACAAAGAAGCGTAGTCAATTTAGTATTGAACTCTGAAATACTTGAAATAAACGAAAATAATAGAGTGGCTCAATTTTCCAACCCTTGCTTTGACGCCGCAACTTTTGAGATATGGGGAGCGTTATTAAATGGAGCAACATTATTCCTGATGACGAATGAGTTCACTTCTTTTGATGATTGGAAAGAAGCGATATCGGTTGGAAAGGTGGATGTAGCTTTTTTTACGACAGGTCTTTTCAATGCAATGGTTGATGAGGATCCATTAATTTTTGAAGGATTAAAGAAAATTGTGGTTGGAGGAGATAAAATCTCGATTTCCCATGTCAAAAGATTGAAGCAGGCAATTGGTCATTTTTCCTTGATTAATGGGTATGGACCAACTGAATGCACAACCTTTGCCATTTGTCATGAAGTCGCAGATAAGGATGTAGATGTTATTCCCATTGGAAAGCCATTGACCAATGTCGAAATCAGGATTTTATCTGAAGAACAAGTTGAGGTAGGCGATGGCGAAATAGGTGAAATCCACATTGGCGGTCAAGGGGTCATGAGAGGCTATTTAAATCAGCCACAATTAACAGAACAAGCTTTGATCATGGATGATTTGAATCAAACGAAGTGGTATAAAACAGGTGATCATGGCATCCGGTTAAATAATGGTGAGATCCTTTACAAAGGACGAAAAGACAGTCAAGTGAAAATTCGCGGCTTTAGAATAGAACTGAATGAAATTCAAGATAAGCTTGATAAGTACATGAAGGTTGAAAGTTCAGTAGTAGCAGTTAAAAACATCAATGATGAGAATTATGTTATCGCGTATTACAAACAGAAGGATGAAAACGCGCAAAATGCTGAAAAGGATATTAAAGATTATCTTGGCAATGAATTGCCAAATTATATGATTCCACACTTTTTTGTCAGAGTGGATGATTTTCCGCTTAATGCCAACGGTAAAGTGGATAAGGCGAAATTATTGGAAATGGATATCATGCAAAATGAGATTTTTTTAGCCAATCAAGAAAATGGAAAGAAAAAAGAAGTATTGGAGATTTGGAGAAATATATTAGGAAATCAAAGTTTAGGATTAGACGACAATTTCTTTGAAAATGGAGGTCATTCCATTTTAGCTACCAAACTGGTCTATATAA
The DNA here is from genome assembly GCF_056402395.1 of Peribacillus sp. P4_B1. Lineage (NCBI taxonomy): Bacteria > Bacillati > Bacillota > Bacilli > Caryophanales > Bacillaceae > Peribacillus > Peribacillus sp. P4_B1. Next base: position 60,505 of record NZ_JBFUHM010000004.1, on the reverse strand, counting down.
TGAAGGAAACTGTACTTCCTGAAGCTACTTTACAGATTTTATTGGAAAATAACACAGTGAATAAATTTGTTGGTGCACTTGAAATTGATTCATCTGGCAGTATGGAAGCTCTGATGGAGAAGGACTCCACACTCGATCGATCGCTTATGGAGAAAATAAGGAAAATATGCACTAAACCAGTTCAATTTGAAAAGAATATGATGATTACTGGTGGAACAGGGTTTTTAGGAGCCCATCTATTAAACAAATTGTTACGGGAATTGGAAAATGTCAAAATATATTGTTTGGTTAGATTTCCTTCAAGAAATAGATTGAAAGATACTTTAACGAAATATGGTCTTTGGCAGGATGAGTTCGAAAGCCGAATCGTTGTAATTGAAGGCGATTTTAGTAAACATCAATTCGGTTTGGATGATATGACATATGAGAAATTAAGCAATGATGTTTCCCATGTATATCATGTCGGTGCCGAAACGAACTTCTTCGAGCCGTATAGTAAATCAAAAGTTTCAAATGTGGATGGTGTAGTGGAGATCATTAAGTTTGCTTCATCATACACTCGGAAAAACATCTATTATGCCTCAACGCTTTCTGTATTGACCGGCGAAAGGAAATGGGATGAGGAAGACGAATTGGTTTACTCCCCAGATTTAATGATCGGGTACAGCCAGTCCAAATGGGTAGCAGAGAAACTGCTTCTTGAAGCAAGGGAATATGGATTGACAATCGATATTTTCCGATTAGGCCGGATTTCATCTAATTCACTAAACGGGGTTTGGAACGAGAAGGATATGCTGTACAAGGTTTTTGAATCATTTATTGAACAAAGGATATTGCCATTTAAAGAGGAAATTCATTTTGAATTGATGCCAGTCGACTTTGTAAGTGAGTTTATGTATAAAATATCAAGATTGAATGAGAATCAGAAACTCGGAATCTATCACATGTTCAATGATCAGAGGGTTTCAAGTGAATTCGTGACCTCCTTCTTCGAAAAAAATAATATACCTTACTCCAATATGGATTTGCAAGAATGGTTACAATCTTTAAAGGAAAAGACACAATCTAATGAGATTCATTCATTAAGTGCTTTGTCCCAGTTAATTGATGAATCAACAAAATTAAAAGAGTCGGAAATCCTTCAATCCAAAACCAAGAAGGATATGGAATGGCTATCAATGAAAATGCCGGAAATTGATTCAAGGTATGTGGAAAACTTTATGAAGTTCATGTTGAAATAATCTTTATTGAACTGGAGAAGGGGGATGAAAGGACTGAAGAAAACACTTTTTTGTTTCCCTTATGCTGGGGGAAGTGCATCTTTTTATAGAGAGTGGAAATTTGATGACGATGTGATAGAGGTAGTCCCGTTGGAATACCCTGGACATGGCAGTAAATATAGTGAACCATTGCGTGACCATATGGCTGATCTGACGGATAGCCTAATGGAAGAAATGGAAACGAAATATCAAATTCAAGCATTGGAAAACATCTCTTTGTTTGGACATAGCATGGGTGCGATAGTAGCCTATGAAATTGCGGCAAAATTAGAAGGGAGATATGGCAATAAAGTAGAGCATTTATTCATTTCAAGTAAATCGTCCCCAGATTATAAAGTAGATCAAATCGATTGTTCTAATTCAAATAATTTAAAACAATCACTGAAAAAAATCGGGGGAACGAACAAGGAGCTCTTAGAAACGGAAGATTTCATGACATTATTCCTGCCGATAATACAATCGGATTTAAATGTTTTAGCCAACTACCACGATGAAAATAAACGCAAAAAAAAGGTGGGAAATAAAGCAGTTTTGCTATTGGGCTCAGAGGATTCCGTGACGACGGAAAGTATGGAAAGATGGAATGAATACATTGAACATATTGAAGGATTGCATATGTTAAAGGGAGATCATTTCTATTTAAAGCAAAACCAAGATATTGTATTAAAAATCATTCAAGAGTATTTACTAAGAAGTCGTTGTGAAATTCTGATTTAGGTATATGCAGTTATTTGTGAACTTGGATTAGGAATGATTAATGTAAAAAGAATAGGACCCAAAAGTGTTCGGATCATGACTCTAGAATTATGGATTATATCCAGATTTTAAAGATGAAATGATTTCAGCCACTTTTGGGTCCTTTTTTTCTATCTAAGCTATAATGTGACTTTGGTTTTTAAGCTGGTTATTAATGGGCTAGACACTATTAATTGAAATCATGTATATTATCATGTAAGTCTCGAATTGGAGCAGCTAAAGTCTCTAAAGTTAAAGGGTGAACAATTATCATTGGTTGATATTATTATTTTCAGCCAGTATGTTTGGGGATATGATTAAACATTGACTCATAACGGTACGAAAAATTTACCTTTGATATAAAGAATATGAAGCAAAAAAATGCTCCAAATAGTTTTTTTGAAAGAATGGATCTCAATACGGATTTTCATGTTTAATTAGAAAGATAAAGAAGGGTTGACGCAATTGATAACAACGACCAAGCTTTATAAGAAAAAACGATGGATGATTCCCATCTCTATCATGATCATTCCAATTATCCTTGTATTAATAATAGGGAAATTCACACCGGTACTTAATACCTTTATGATCAAGCAGCTTTTCGAAGCAGATTCTTTTGCATCTCCTAAAAACATGGAGATCATTAAAGAACAGGTTCATGTAGAAAAAGATTTAACTTATGATAAGCATGGAATGGATAATAGTATTTTAGATATTTATTATCCCAAAAATATGAATAAACCACTCCCCGTTATCATGTGGATACACGGAGGTGCTTTTGTATCAGGCAGTAAGGAACAAACAAAAGAATATGGAATGGCATTAGCCAATGAGGGATATGTCGTGGCAAATATAAACTATGCGATTGCACCAGGACAAAAATATCCCGGTCCAATTCTGCAAGCCAACCAAGCCCTCAATTTTTTACAGGAGAATATCGCAAAATACGGTGGTGATATGAATAAACTATTTATCGGGGGGGACTCAGCTGGTGCGCAAATCGCTAGTCAAACCGTTGCGTTAATAACGAATGAAGCACTCGCAAGGTCAATGGATATTCAACCTTCAATTGATAAAGAACAGTTAAAAGGTGCACTTTTATATTGTGGGATTTATAACATGGACGAAATGGGTACTCAGTCTTCGCCGGTGATAAAGAAGGGGATCGACTCGGTGTTTTGGGCATATACAGGGAAAAAGGATTATAAAGCTTTCTCTAGACTGAATGAGATGTCTACAGTTAAACATATAACACCATATTACCCTCCTACCTTTTTGACAGTTGGAGATGCGGATCCACTAGCACCACAATCAGCAGAACTTATAGACGTTCTTGAAAAACAAGGAGTGGAAATAGAAAGTGTTCTATTTGATGGAACAAATACGGACTTAGGTCATGAATACCAATTTGATTTTACCATCCCGCATGCTGAACAAACTTTTGAGCAAACCATTCAATTCTTAAAGGAACATAGTGAATGATTTTTTTGCAATATGATATTCAATTCGGTGTATTTCAGCATTATCAGTCTAATATGTTTGTGTAACTGATTATACCCTATACATTTAGGGGGTATTGTCCGATAATCCTTATGCCACCTAAAAAACGAAATCCCCTGTTTCACTAATGGAGGGGATTTCGTTTTTTTTATAAACAAGCGAGGTTATGAAAGCAATCAGCAATAGAAAGATGGGGAGAACATTGCTTATAAACTGAAAATATTTGATTCCTTTACAACTGTTAGAGTAGGTTGATACGTCTTCGATAGATGCAGTTGCATATTTAGAGCATTAGCTCTCACGCTTATCAACTCTATTTTAAGCTTAACATGGGGGATGAGATTCAAGTAAGATATCGTAATTTATCGATAATCATCCGCTATGTCGATCGATTTAGGATTATTTAAAATCAATCTACCCTGTTTAGGAACACAGGAGTACATTAAGCTAAATGATAATCATCGCGACTATTGTAGTGACTACTAAACCAATTGTTACCGGCAGCAGGTTCCGGCGTGCAAGTTCAAAAGGACTGACGTTACAAATTGCAGCGGCTGGGATTAATGCCCATGGAATCAGGGTACCTCCGCCAACCCAAATCGCGGTTATTTGCCCAAGGGCGGTCAATGTGGCGGTTCCGCTTCCGATTGCCGTTCCAAATAGTTTGGCAACCGATCCCGCTAAAGAAATGCCTGAGAAGCCCGATCCATCCAAGCCAGTGATGGCACCAATTCCCGTTAAGGTGACGGCGGCTATTTCTTTCGTTAAAGGAACGGAAGCCGCTAAGGCGGCACCGAGATCATTGACGATGCCGAGAGAAGTTTTTGGTAGATAGGCACCGATGATCTGATTGAAGCCAGAATCACCTAAATAGAAGAATGCAGCGATTGGAATGACGGGTCCGAATACTTTGAAGCCAAATTGAAAACCCTGAATCAAATAGGCCGTTGATTTTTCAAGTCCTTGTTGTTTATGAGCGACAAGGGATAAAATCAGCAAAATGAAAACGGCTGTACCGCCAACCAACGCCGTGGCATCCCCGCCTTGCAGTTTCAAAATCGACAATGCCACAACATCTAACAGAAATGCGATTGGAATGAAGACGGCAAAAAACTTCTTTTGTGCCAGTGTGAGCAGATCCTCACTGAATGTTTGATCTTGGACGCCCCCTTCATTATCTGCCGCCTTGATTCTGCCAAGTTTCATATCCCGCTTTAAAAGGATAAAGGCGGAGAGGGTGGTGACGACCCCCATTGTAATGACAAGGGGAATGCTCGCAGCGATGACATCACCGACTGGGATGGAAGCGGCATCCGCCGTTAGTTTAGGTGCAGCTTGAATGATGAAATCCCCTGATAATGCAATTCCATGACCAAAAAGGTTCATCGCCATCGCCACGCCTAACGCAGGTAAACCAGCACGTAATGCAACGGGAAGCAGGACCGCCCCAAGTAAGGCAACGGCCGGTGATGGCCAGAAAAACCAGGATATGATCATCATGACGATCCCGATAATCCAAAAGGCAAGTGTAGGATTTTTAATGAAATTCGCAAATGGTGCGATCATGACATCGTTAATGCCGGAATTCGTTAAAACCGTGCTCATGGCGACTATGATTGAAATGATTAATATCGTGGGCATTAGTTCCGTGATTGCAAAAATGAAGCTGTTGAATATCCCGCTTATGGATGAGGCTAAACTGCCTGTAGCCACTAAAGCCAAAATAAAAATTCCAATTATGCAGATGAGGGTAGTATCACGACGTTTTACCATAAACCCGATTATCAATGCAATAAATACAACATAAATCCAATGGAGTGCCGTTAATTCCAACTCCATGATCCGTCCCCCCCTCATAATATGCCTAGTTACAGATTATGAGGGAGGTATGGGGGGGTGAGTTGTTTCATAAATTTAAAGGCTTATTTACTTTATTTTCAAAGTGCCTAGTTCAGGAAGCAACAACCTGATTATTTGGCCAGAGTATTTTTTCTTGTGTAATCTGATTATAAAGAGGATACCAAACCTTCGAACAGGGAAATGAAAAAGTCAGGTCCACCTCAAAAAACGTAAAAATCGTTATAAATAATGTCTTGTTACGAATGGGTTTTATGGTATTGAAACAAAATCAGTACTTATTAAAGCTCTAAAAAAGAACTTAATAAGGAGTCCAAAAAAAAACCTTGATATGTGTATGGAAAATGGGGCTAAGACTAAGGCTGCAATTGTCACTGTCAAAAAAGGTCCAATAGGCAATCTCACTTGGATTCTACAGGAACTATATTCGAAGGATATAATCCGGGTCGGGATGATATAAATTCAAGAAGTCTAAAAAGACTAATTTGTTTGCTGCATAAAAAAGAGGATGAATTATAAATGGATTTGATTGGCGACACATATATTATTGTTCTCCCACAAAAGTGGTAACCCTCCCCATTGTAAAAGTCTTCTCTTAATTGAGAGGCCTTTTTTTATTTGTAATGCAATTATACTGAAATAGTGAATTGGTATTAGCCTTCGATAAGGTTTTTAAATCTTTATGGATATTTACCACATGTATTGAACAATTTAATAAAGGGCCTTTTTTTAAAGGTTAATTTTCAATGCGGAGGGATTTCTTATGGATAATAATACTAAAAAAAAGATTGAATCAGAAGTTAAAAAAACGGTGGATGTTGAAATTGCTCAAGAGTTAAGTGATTTTAGAACTCAATTGAATCATCTTCAAAATTCACTATCAAATAGCGGGCAAAATTCAGGGCAACAAAATCAACAGCAAAATCAACAACAAAATCAATTAATGGAACAAATCCAGCAATTTGCTAGCCAAGCACAAAACCAACTGCAACAAACTGATCAACAATTACAACAGTCCATTCAACAAGCAATCCAATCTTTAAACCAATGTCTTCAATATGCACAAACAACTCAAGCGCTTAACCAGATCAATCAAGTAGTAGGTCAAGCACAACAGCAATTTAACCAATTGGGTCAACAGCAAGGTCAACAGCAAATGAGCAATCAGCAATATGGCCAAATGGGACAACAACAAAACCATTTACAATAATTTTACCTAATTCAATCTATTTGAGAATCCAGTACTATATTGGATTCTCTTTATTTATGTATTTAATTTTAAACCGGGTATTCCTTGTCTTATACCCTAATATCAATGCAATAAATACAACATAAATCCAATGGAGTGCCGGTAATTTCATCCCCATGATCCGTCCCCCCTTATAAATAAGTCTAGTTACAGAGGGAGGTATGGGGTGGTGAGTTGATTCATAAATTTAAGGCTTATCTTCTTTATTTTCAACAATACTTCAAGTATCCTTAATTTGAATAGCAACTATTGTAAATGAGGGATAAGCCGTGAAGCAAATATATAGTGATGTCATACAATTTCGGGGTACACATTATGGGTTTGGGTACATGCAAGGGAAGGAATTAAAAGATTCACTTACGGTGAAAAATCGTGAAGATCAGTGGAAGATTAGGCAGCCGCGGTTTACGGTTGAGGAAGAAGAGGTCAAGACAGCAATTACACAATTCGCCCCTGGAGTTTGGGAAGAATTACTGGGGTTGCAAGAAGCGTTGAAATGGCCAATTGACCGCGTGCTGCAAGAGTTCGGTGGATATCGGTTGGATTATGTCCGGTCGGGCTGCTCCATCATGACTGGCGATGATTATCTGATTCGCAATTATGATTACCACCCAAAGACATATGAAGGACGCTATGTTTTATTCCAGCCAACCGATCAAGGGTATTCAAGCATCGGCCCGAGTCAGCGAGGGACTGGCCGAATGGATGGAATGAATGAAAAAGGTTTGGTGATAGGCTATAATTTCATGAATCGCAAGAACCCTGGTGATGGATTCATTTGCTGCATGATTGGCAGACTGATTGTTGAATCGTGTGCGAACGTACAGGAAGCGGTCGAGATGTTGAAGGAAATCCCGCATCGTCATTCCTTCACTTACGTCGTCTATGATAAAAGCGGAAGTACCTATATCGTGGAAACCTCTCCAAGAAATGTAGAGGTGCGCACGTCAAATGCCTGTACCAATCACTTTGAAATCATGAAAAATGAGAACCGTAACCATCTTATCGATTCGAAACGCCGATTGGAGATCATCCAAGATCATGAAGGGAGACTTTCATCTGCCTACGATGCTTACAGGTTGTTTAATGATACCAATCGAGGCGTCTTCTCGGATTTATATAGCAGCTGGGCTGGAACGATTCATACATCCGCTTATTTACCTAAGGAGATGAAAGCTTGGATTGCCTTGGGAGGGGACCAGGAGCCGACTTCAATAGATTTTGCGAAATGGCTTGAAGGGGAAGATGTTGAGTTAGAACGAATCAAAGGTGTAATTGATACGGATATCCCCTTCGTGCATATGGATGAGGGAGCGAATTGGTTTCGGAATTGAACGTTCTTGAACCCTTTAAGTAAATTTCAATTACGTTGAATAAGTAAATTATTTAAAAGGCCCAATCCTTGGATTGGGCTTTTGCTGTTCTATTTTTAGGCAAACGGATCCTGGAACTTTTTATTAGGGGATCTGCCAGTAATATAATATGATAGAGGAACATATTTTGGATGGGGCACAAGTTGCTGGAAGTCTGTTTGTGACTTGTACAATGAATAAGGGGATGTGCGAATGTTTTCTACAGCTATTGGATGGTTTCGGTTTATTACAATAATTGAGGGAATCTCATATGTTCTATTGCTTGCTATTGGTATGCCCATTAAGTACTTATTGGATATTGGGGAAGCAACACTCATTTTAGGAAGCATCCATGGTTTCTTATTTGTCGTGTTTGGGCTATTACTGCTCTATGTGAGCATCAAATCAAAATGGTCCTTTTTTAAAATGGCGATGATCTTCATCGTTTCATTCATCCCATTTGGGAATTTCGTAATCGACCGCAGGATATTGAAGCAAAGTTAAATGATAAAGAACCTGATTTCGTATTTACTCAGTACTTTTACTTTTGACAAATCCATAAAAAAACGTCTTCCTATTTAATTGGAAGGCGTTTTTTTTTATAGATTTAAGCTTGCTGTAAGGTTGGCATAATTATGCTGTAAGGATGAGCATGTAAAGTATAAGTATCAACAATATTGAAGAGGTGAAATACATGGAACCATTATTAAAAGTAGAAAATATAAAAAAAACTTATGGTAAATCAAGCGCTTCCTACACAGCGTTAGAAAATATATCTTTTGACATTCATGAAGGAGAGTTTGTAGGTATCATGGGACCTTCTGGAGCGGGGAAATCAACTTTGCTTAATATGTTAGCAACTATTGACTCGCCAACAGAAGGGAAAATATATATGAATGATACGAGCATTCACGATATGTCGGGAGCCGAATTAACGGATTTCAGGCGTGATAACCTTGGTTTTATCTTCCAAGACTACAATTTGCTCGATTCATTGACTGTGAAGGAAAATATATTATTACCACTGGCGATTGCGAAAATTCCAGCGAAAGAAATTACTATCTTAGTGAATCGGATTGCTAAAGTATTTGGAATTGAAGGTTTACTAGCTAAATATCCATACCAAATCTCCGGTGGTCAAAAGCAAAGAACAGCTGCAGCCAGGGCGCTTGTGACAGAGCCAGCATTGATCCTTGCAGATGAGCCAACGGGTGCGCTTGACTCAAAATCGGCGACAGGCCTGCTGGAAAGCTTAAGTGAATTGAATGAAAATAATAATTCCACCATCATGTTGGTGACACATGATGCATATGCCGCAAGCTTCTGCCGGCGGATTATTTTCATCAAGGATGGTACGCTTTCAACAGAAATTTATCGTCGTGGCCGAACACGTAAAGCTTTCTTCCAAGAGATTTTGGATGTCCTTGCAACAATTGGAGGTGAGGTAGATGACGTTATTTAGTCTAGCGAGAAAAAATATTGCACGAAACCTCTCCCAATATTTTTTATATATCGCATCCATGGTTTTTAGCATTATCATATACTTCACATTTGTAACATTAAAATATAGCGACACGATTGCAGAACAAACGGCTTCATCACAAAAATTAGGTTCATTGATGAGTGGTGCGGCAGTCATCCTGATTTTCTTCGTTGCCATTTTTATTGCCTATTCAAATTCATTCTTTATGAAAAAACGTAAAAAAGAAGTGGCATTATATGCATTGCTTGGCGTACGTAATCGTCAAATAGGGTTTATGCTCTTCTTTGAAAATTTATTACTAGGTTTGGTTTCATTAGTTGTGGGGATTTTACTTGGATTCCTTTGTTCAAAAGGATTCATGACGATTTTGATTTATTTAATGGGTTATGATGTCATAGCACCATTTACATTTTCGGGATCTGCAGCTTGGAACACCTCTATCGTATTTCTTATTATTTTCTTGGTGACATCATTCCAGGGCTATCGTTTAATATATCAATTTAAACTAATTGATCTCTTCCATGCATCTAAAAAAGGGGAAGCGGCTCCGAAGCCATCAATGATTGTAGCCATTTTGGGAGTTTCCCTGATGGTCATTGGTTATTGGTTGGCGATGCAAGACCTTTTTACTTCTAAAGTGTGGGAAAAAGCCGGCTTTTTAATGACGGCACTCACTATTTTGACAACAGTAATTGCCGGTACATTTTTATTGTTTCATAGCGTGACAGGCTTTGTGTTGGCCATGATTAAGAAAAATGAAAAATGGCTATGGAAAGGCCTTCATTTAATGACGATTTCGCAACTGCTATATCGGATTCGGGGCAATGCACGTACATTGACCGTAATTGCAGTGTTAAGTGCTACAACGGTAACGGCTGGCGGTGCGGTTTATGGTCTTTATTACAACGCAAATGACCAAGTTATGACCGCTGATCCGAATACCTTCATGTATCAGCAAACGGATGAAAAAATCGATCAACAAGTCAGCGCTGTATTGCCAGATACCTTGTACGATAAAAATATCGTAGCACTATCTGTCCCATTTAATACGAAAGAATTAAACACGGCATCAGCATTCGATAGCTCGGAAAAAAGAATTTATACAGTTATCGACGAAAAAACATATAACGAATTAGCAGAAGTACAAGGCAAGGAAGCACTGCTTGTGAATGATGACAATGCAGTTATTCTAGATATTGGATATGACAAAAGATTCTCACCAAAATACAAGGACAAGACCATTAAGACAGAAAACAGCAAGGCAATCACATTCCAAAGCTATAAAACACAAACAGTTTTAAATGCCGGAACAGCAGGCATTACAGTGGTTGTATCAAATGATCAATTTAAAGCATTGCAAACAGAAGGCGAACACCTAAATTATCGTGTTATTGGAATGGATCAAGCTTCCACGGATTTATCTGAAAAAATTGCAAAACAAATACCTGAAGAAGCGCTATTTTCTAGTGCACCTAAAGATTTCCAAACAAGCATCGAAGGTGTAGGCTCATTGCTCTTTATCGGAAGTTTTCTGGGTTTGGTTTTTTTAGCTGCTACAGGCAGTATCATTTACTTTAAAGTTCTAACTGAAGCTGAGGAAGATAAATCACAATATAATATGCTTCATAAAATGGGCGTTAACGCAAAAGAAATGAGGAAATCCATTGCCTCACAAGTTTTCGTAATCTTTTTCGTTCCACTGGCAGTGGGGTTATTACACAGCGCAATCGCTTTAAAAGCCTTCTCGGGCTTATTGATGATGGACCTAGCAAAACCTGTGTTGATCTGGATGATTGCTTATACGGTTATCTACGGGCTGTATTATATCTTAACGGTAGCTTCCTATAATCGTATTATCACACAAAATAATAAAACAGAAGGATGATCGGAATGAAGAAATTTTTTATGGTAATTGGTATTTTGTTAATATTGGGAGCGGCGGGAGTCTTCGCGCTTACTAAAATAGACTTTAACCGCATGAATGCCGACAATTATTATTTGCAGGTTACAGAGGATGGAGTACAGCATGAAACCAAACTGGATGATGGTTCAGTCATGACTTATTATTCTTATAAACTGGACGCCAAAAATGCAGATGGTGAAACGATACCACTTGAATTCACGGCAACAAAAAATCTTCGAAAAGATGCTTACTTAAAGATGTACGTGAAAAATGGTGATGAAGTTTCGTCATATGATGAAGTGAAATTTGAGGAAATTCCAAAAAAGGCACAAACAAAATAAAATATGAAAGAAGGGCTGTCTGTAAGTGAAGGACAGCCCTTTCTCCGTAAGAAAAATAATTATAAAAGTATAGTAATGGTGGTTCCTTCATTTTCAACGCTAGTCAAATTAAGTTTCCCATTATGAGCAAGAATAATATCTCTTGCAATAGCCATTCCTAAACCAGTCCCATGTGCACTGGCTGTATTCGTACCTCGATAGTATCGTTCAAAAACCTGTTCTATATCTTTAGGGGGAATACCCCGGCCATTATCGGCAATGGTAATTTGGGTATGAAGTTCTGATCGTAGATGAATATCATCAATTTGTATTTTAACAACGACATTTTCTTCGTTATGCACGAGTGCATTGTAGATAAAGTTAAATATAGCCCGTTTCAGTAATTTTTTATCCACTTGATGTGTTGCCTTATCCACATTTGCCTCGAATTCAACCTGGCGATCACCAAATTGTGAATCATTTAAAAGCTCGATCGTCATTTCTCGTATAAACCCAACGATATCTACATCTTCAAATTGAAAAGGGAGTCGTTGATTGCGTAAACGCATCGTTAAATTTAGGTCATCCAACAAATCTTTCATATAAATGGACTGTCTATTAATAATGGATGTATACTCATACAGTTCCTGTGATGTTAAATCAGTGGCGTTATCCTTCATCAATTCTGTATAACCATGGATTGAAGCGAGTGGTGTCTTCATGTCATGAGAAACATTGCTAATCCATTCCTCACGCATTTGGTCGAGTTGATCACGTTCTTTCTCATATTGATCTAACTTTACCGATAGTTCATTCATATTGCGAAACACATCTTCATAAACACCTTTTGGTATGCTCATCCTTTTAAAGCGCTTCTCCCGGAGCTGCTGAATTCCCTCTATTAATATGTTAAGCGGATTCGTTAACCTTTTACCAAATAAGAATCCAATGACTATTGCAATAATGATATCCACAATTAAAAACAGTAAAAGGAAGACTTTAAAGTTTTTAAAAACTTTTTCATAATCATAGGTCAGGACATAGCGACCTATTTTCTGATCCTTAACGCCTACAAAATAGCTGAAATCATGGGCCGTACCTGCAAAAACAGTCGTCTCTGCATCAACTTCTTTATACTTATACATTTGGACGATTTCAACAGGTGAATACATGGTTTGCAATTTTGGAGGAGTATAAAAGGCAGCCACTTGCTCACCCTTATTATTCAAAAATTGTATCCAGGCGTTATTCTCCTGCAGTTTTTCTAGTCCTTCTTCATTTACAATTGGTTTGTTATCTTTTAGTTCTACATATTGTGAAAATGTTCTGCTAAAGTTTTCTGCAGATGCTTCTTCAGTCCCGAAATCATGCATGGCCCGATAAAAGAGTAAGCTTAAAAGTAAAATTGTATTTACAATCCCTACGATTACAACTATTGCCACAACGGATACTAAAAAGCGCCGTGTCAATTTCCACTTCATCTTGTTTCACCCCTTGGTTTGTAATTTATAACCAAGCCCTTTAACGGTTATTAAAAACGAAGGTTTTGAAGGATCTGCCTCGATTTTTTCGCGTAAACGGCGAATATGTACCATCACTGTATTATCAGAGCCAAAGAAATCATCGCCCCACACATGTTCAAATAAAGTTTCCTTGCTTAAGATCTGATTCGGGTGATGCATAAAACAGCTCATCAGACCGATTTCTTTGGCTGTGAGCTCAATCGTATTGCCATCCTTTTTCACTTCATTTTCATTTGCACTAAGCTCAAAAGGACCAACTTGCAAATTTTTCGGAACAGCTTTTGCATCCGAAAAGCCAGCACGCCTCAAATGTGCCTTTATTCGATAAGCAACCTCTTTCGGACTGAATGGTTTGGTGATATAATCATCCCCGCCAATTGCCAACCCTAAAAGCTTATCAATTTCCTCATCCTTTGCTGACAAAAATAAAACGGGAACATTCGACACTTCACGAATTTGCTTGCATAAATCATAGCCTTCACCATCTGGCAGCATAATATCTAGCAGCACAAGTGCAGGATTGATCTCCTGAAACTTTGACCAGCCATCCGCAACCGTTCCAGCCGTAACAATATTCGGGATACCTTCTTTATGTAAAACCGTCTCCATGAGACGTGCCAAATCATCTTCATCGTCAATAATTAAAATCCACTGATCATTAGACATTCTTCTACCTCCCATACTTCAATCATACCCTACAGTATAGTGTACCCCATAGGAAAAAATAAGGGGGAAGGGATAGATATTTCTCGAATAATTGGTGACATTGGCAACCGTCATAATTTTTTCAAAACGCTATGGATAAGAGCACGTAAGTTTCGCTAAAAAATGAAAATGTACTTTCAAGATCAGGACTCGTATGCCTGATTTTTAGGGGGTTTCCTTTCATTTGGGGAGAAAGAAGATCGTGCTTCATACTGATTTGGTAAAGGTTGTGTGATAAACTGTTTAAAGTATTGCTAGGAAGATTATGCTAAGTAATATGATTCGCTGCTGTTCTTTTGACCCAAATCATTCTATAAAAGTTATTAGCGAATGTGGAAGAATAAAAGGAGAAAAAATAATGGAAACAAAAAAGGTGTTACCCGTTCTTTTTTTAGTGATGTTTTTAGTCATGGTCGGATTTGGGATCATCATTCCCGTCATTCCGTTCCTTGCTGAAAAGGTTGGCGGCAGTCCTACTGAGCTTGGTCTTTTAATGGCTGTTTATTCATTAATGCAATTATTTTTTGCTCCGATGTGGGGACGTATATCTGACCGGATAGGACGTAAGCCTGTCATGATAATCGGGATTGCTGGATTGGCCCTTTCGTTTTTCATCACGGCTTCGGCAGATTCCTTATCGGTATTATTTGTAGCCAGGATCATTGGCGGGATTTTGTCTTCGGCAAACATGCCAACCGCAATGGCGTATGTGGCTGATATCACGACGCCGGAAGATCGAGGAAAAGGGATGGGAATCATCGGTGCGGCTACAGGGCTTGGATTCATCTTTGGTCCGGCGATTGGCGGGGTATTCTCCAAATCAAGTTTGAATTTACCGTTTTACATTGCTGGAATTTCTTCTTTGATTACTTTATTTTTAGTAATTGCGATTCTGAAGGAATCACATCCAGTTGAAAAGAGGGCCCAACAGTCTAAAAATGAAGAGTCCATGTGGAAAGCCTTTAAAGGGCCTCTTACAACCATGTTCTTTCTGCAATTGATCGTCACCCTTTCAATGGCAGGACTCGAAACGACTTTTGCCTATTTTGCAGCCAAAAAGGCTGATATAAGTCTTGTCCAATTAGGCTATATCTTCATGATCATGGGGTTTGGCAGTGCAATCGTTCAAGGTGGATTAGTAGGTAGGTTGACAAAGAAATATGGGGAAGGCGCGGTCATACGAATGGGAATCATCGTATCGGCAGTTGGTTTCATTCTGATCCTGTTTTCTTCAGGTTTTTGGACATCGGCGGTTTTCCTGACAATTTTCGGAGTGGGTAATGGGTTCATCCGGCCGGCAATTTCGGCACTGCTGACTAAAAGTTCCATGACGGGCCATGGCAGTGTCACTGGACTGCTATCTTCCTTCGACTCGTTCGGCAGGATTGCAGGTCCTCCGATAGGCGGTTGGTTATTTTCGATTTCGATAGATTTACCATTTATATCGGGCGCGATCCTTTCCGTTTTTGCTTTAATTCTTTTTCAGGTATATCATGCAAGGACACAGACTAAACAGGTCCAAGTATCTCATTAATTTGATGATGGGCAAAAACCCCCCATTTCTAAAAATGGGGGGTGGCTGCGAGCGGTGCTTGAAAAAGCACCGTTTTTTATTGAATCATATTAAGGAATTTACGTGTACGCGCTTCTTTAGGGTTTGTGAAAATCTGTTCGGGTGTTCCCCGTTCCATTATTTTTCCTTCATCCATGAAAATGACCTCGTCGGCGACCTCACGGGCAAAACGCATTTCATGGGTTACAACGATCATTGTCATGCCTTCTTCTTTTGCCAGGTCTTTCATGACCTGTAACACGTCTCCAACTAGTTCGGGGTCAAGAGCGGAGGTGGGTTCATCGAATAGCATGACCTTCGGCTCCATGGCCAGGGCCCTTGCAATTCCGACTCGTTGCTGCTGTCCGCCGGACAATTGAAAAGGATAAAAATCGATTTTTTCACCTAAGCCCACTTTTGTAAGCAGGGCAGCAGCCGTTTCTTTCGCTTGATGTTTGGCTATGTTTTTTACAATGATGGGGCCTTCCATAACATTTTCCACTGCTGTTTTGTGGGGGAAGAGGTTATAACTTTGGAAAACCATCCCAGTCAAACTTCGAAAAGATGTAATCGATTTTTTTCTAACGGTTTTTTTGAAGTCCATTACGCTTTGATCGATTTCAATCGTCCCGTCCGTTGGCACCTCAAGGAGATTCAAACACCGAAGAAAGGTTGTTTTACCTGAACCCGAAGGACCGATCAATACAATGACTTTACCCTGCTCCACTTCCAAATCAATGCCCTTTAATACTTCAAGGTCACCAAACGATTTATGAAGATTCTTAATGTTGATCATTTTAAAATCTCCTTTAACTACTGCGGTTCTTATTTTGCTACATAACGATTAAGTCTGTCCTCTAAACTTCCTTGAATGAAAGATAAAATAGTACACAAAATCCAATATAAAGCAGCTGCTTCCATGTATAATAGTAAAAATTCATAGTTTTTTGCAGCAATTTCTTGAGCTTTACGGAATAATTCCGTTACAAGAATGAGTGATGCGAGCGATGTATCTTTTAAAAGGCTAATGAACGTGTTGGATAATGGGGGAATGGATACACGTGCTGCTTGCGGCAAAATGATGCGCTTTAAAGCTTGGGTATATGTCATCCCGATTGAATAGCCTGCTTCCCATTGTCCTTTTGGTATGGATAAAATGGCTGCTCGTATAATTTCCGAAGCGTATGCTCCCACATTTAAAGAGAATCCTATAATAGCCGATATGAAAGGATTAATTGTTACACCTAAATTTGGAAGTCCATAGAAAATGATAAATAATTGCACAAGTAAAGGTGTCCCGCGGATGATTGACACATATACACGCGCAATTATTTGAAAGATTTTAATGGAAGATAGTCTAGCCAATGCTGTGAGTACAGCGAGAATAAGTCCGAGAACGAATGTGATCAATGTTAGTGGAATCGTATATTTAATAGCTCCCTCTATCATCGGATAGAGGGAGGTTTGAGCGATGGAAACAAGCTGGTTCATACGCTCAGGGTCACTGAAAATATTACTTAGGAGAAACATCTTCACCAAACCATTTATCTGAGATTTTTGCGTACGTGCCGTCGTCTTTCATGGCTTTAAGTGCTTTGTTTACTTCTTCCACTAATTTGTCGCTGTCTTTTCTGAACATTAAACCACTGGCAACTCCGCTTTTTTCCTCATCAGCCACTTTGATAGGTGCATCCGGGTGTTGCTTTTTATAATCAAGGTACGACAATTTGTCATTGATCGTTGCATCTACACGTTTAGAACCGATAAGCTGTACAGACTGGGAAAATCCTTCTATACCGGTAACCTTTGCACCATGTGATTCGGCTATTTTATTGTAGTTACTCGTTAAAGATTGAGCAGAAGTCTTACCTTTCAAGTCATCGAATGATTTAATATCCGAATTATCTTTGTGAACAAGTAAAACGGCTCCTGATTGAATATATGGGTCAGAGAAATCATATTTCTTTTGACGGTCTTTATCGATGCCCACTTGGTTTGCGATCATATCAAAACGTTTGGCATCCAATCCTGCAAACATGCCGTCCCATTGTGTTTCCTTGAAATCAGCTTTCACTCCAAGGCGTTTTGCGACTTCTTTAGAGATTTCAACATCAAACCCCGTTAATTTGCCTGAATCATCGTGGAATGTGAAAGGAGGGTATGTACCTTCTGTTCCGACGGTTAATACGCCATCTTTTTTGACTTTATCATATAGACTTTCTTGTGAAGAAGACTTATTGCCGTTATCGTTCGCCTCATTTTTTGTATTTGAACCACATGCAGTAAGTACAAAAGTGAAAGCTAACAATAGCGATAAAAGCGGAACCATTTTTTTCATTTCGGTAAACCTCCTAGTAATCTGATAGGGATTGATACAATGTGATACTAAACAAGAAAAGGAAAAAAGTCAATGAAAATAACTTATATGATTAGTGTTAATGAATCTTGGTGAATTATACGGATTTTGATGGATCGGAGTGAAATAATACTAAAAGAAAGAAGTATAATTACCGCTTAATTAATTCGAGGAAGGAACTTAAAGGAAATGAACGGTTCGTTAAGATTTCATATCCTTTCTGTGGGGCCAAAAAGACCCTCATCCACGTCTATTATTAGCTAAGTGGAAGAGGGCCTTTTTGGACTGTCCGGAACTATTTAATGGATCTTTTTAACTTAGTGCTTATCATCATGCTTTCTTTCCTCTACGCTGATGAAAATTGGGTTCGAATAGAACCAAAGGTCTTTATAGTTACGTTTGTTGATTTCTGAAAAACGTGTTTCGTTATCCTCGTTCTCCGTCTTCGTATCGATTAGCGGTTCACCGTCAATCGTTTCTCCAGAGACATTTGCCCCTAGATTCGTGCCTCGCAAACGGAAATATTGATTCTTATTTGCTTTGACCTTGTAAGTGATGGTATGAAAACCGTCGCCATCGGTTTTCCAGTCTTTACTTGTAGAGCGTTTAGCCACTTTTGCCGTATCATTGGTAGCTTTATTATAAGCAGGTGTTCCAGGCACTGCTTTCCCGGTTACTTCCCCCGAAATTAGGTCTACGTGATCCACCTTAACGGGGTCCCCGTTGTTGTTCTTTTCGGGGCTCTTAAATCGGATGGTGATCTTGACCATCTGTCCTTCCTTCACTTTAAGTTCCCCGCCCATATCCACCTTGTTGTTTCCGTTTTTAGCTTGGAAATCAAGGGCATCGATCAAGTCACCGAAAACGGAGAAGGATTTCCCTGATCGCATGCCGTCAAGGACGGATTGCATCGTTGAACCTTTCACCCAAGTATAATTCTTGGAATATTCGCCAGGCCAGTAGCCGCTGGAGTAAAGTCGGTTTTGACTGATTTCGAAATGAGAGTCCGAATTGGAAAAGGTCCAGAACTGACGACCTTCACCAAGCAGCGCATCCCATGTACCACCTACCTTAGCAAGCATGTAATCGGAACCGCCATAGGTCCTGTTTTCGGGCGTTGTCAGGTTTAAGCCACCTCTGTCTGGCTCCATCTGGTTACCAGGCATCCCTTCAAATCCAAACATGACATCCGGCGCGATATTGTTAAAGTCGCGGAAATCAGATATGTTGTACACCTTTTTTCTTGATGGATGGTTCAAAATGGCATAACTTGTATGCTTATAATTCTTCTCAAGCCATGCCAAGGCTGTTCGAGCATCCTTGGGTGTCTTATTGGCCCTTTGATCTTGGGCTTTCCAGACGGCTACATCCTTAGAATCAAACATCTTTTCATCCTGGTTGGTGAAGAGATATTCGAACTGATTGCCAGCTTTCAGACTTATAGGTGATCCCGGCTGGTCTCCCAAAATTCCGATGCCGACATGCTCGTAAGTGGGCATGTCCCATTCGAAGCCTGAAAACATGACTTTATTTTTATATTTGCCCTCTTTTTGCAGTTGTTCCATTTTCGGGGCTTGATATTGAATGATCCCTTGGGATAGCGGTATCGGCCCGCCGGGAATCAAATGTCCCTCATCATCCCTTGAAGACATCCTCAAGTGGTCGGAAGTTCCCATCCAATCCATGCCATACTTATCAAATGCGTCATTCAGCAAGCTTTCAAGGCTCTGTGATCCCTCGGTATCATCGGACTGAGTGGTATGGGCATGATATTCACCTTTCATCCATCTGCCTCCAAGCTGATTGTCTTCTGCATCTTTTGCAGCAACCGCGACCGGAAGACCTTGAGAAAGAATGGCTATGCTTAGAACCGGTACTGTGAATGCCCTTAACTTATTAATCATCTTACCGACACCCTCCATATATGGAAATAATGTTGAACAAGCTAATTTTATTTTATATATATTAAGAACTCGTTTGGGGGGAGTATGGTTTTTGTAAATAGAATGATCGGTGCTGATTCCATTCTGTATTTTGGACGGTAACAGTGGATTGGAAGAGGAAAGTGAAGGAAGGGGCTTGAAACTAAAAAGGCTGAAGAGAAAATATTCTTTCTCTTCAGCCTGCAATGATTGCCGTAGATATTATTTAGTTTCGAGTAAATTGATATGGTCTACAGTTTGATCTTCACCGACAATGAATTGTAGTTCATAATTTCCTGTCCTGTAAATGTAGTTGGTTTCATTCGTACTGGAAATATGGCGTATTTCATCAGCACTGCCGAGTTGTTTTCCTAACACTTTAGGTGTGATGCTTCCTAGATTATGGTCCCGTTCTACATTTGTCCCAAAATATCGGATTTGTGAGATGGTCTTGTCATGGTTATAGGCAAATGCAAATCCTGGGTGACCCATTTCTGCATGGTAATAGTCAAAATTTTTATCGGTTTTACCTGGTTCAGGGGGGGAACCAAATGTCTCATATACTTCTTTTTGGGTGTTTTCACTAATTTTCAAACCCTTGGCAGTATAAGGCATTTCTCCTGAAAAAGCTTTGTTGTAGATTTCATCTAAGGTGGTAAGAGCATGTTCCTTAGCTATGCCAGAAGTAGAACCCATTGTGGATGCAGCCCCAACCGGTTCTGTTGAAAACGATGCACCTGCCCCTAAAAGAGTACTTGTTAGAATAACTGCGCTAACCATTCTGGCCGCAGGTTTTTTAGATAACATTTCTTATCCCTCCTATATCAGTACTTTTCCACAATTTTCTTACATGAAACATTTTCTTGATGATTAATTTTTCCGTTTACATAGGTTACAGAATAATTTTTGAGATGAATTGTTTTTTTACAAAGATTATTACAGAAGTCCGTCGAACAAAGCCCTTTCCTCTCTTGGTTGTAAGTAAAAGTATTTATTGACGAATTTAACTAGTTTAAGTGAGTTTACAAATAAATCATACAAAACCTGTCAGAATAATTTTCTTTAAATTCGTTTGCCGATGTCGCATCAGTAATACATAGTGGCAGGGATTGTGAAAATACAAAAAAATGGGGGGTGGAGTATGAAAAGGGGAATCAGCAGTCTTATTCTCTTGATTGGTTTGCTGTTGCGTTTATCAGCATGTGCGATAAACAGTTCAGGGGATGGTGGATCGAAGGAAAGCGGGAGCGGATCATATTAAATGGCGACATTCCGAGTCCGGTGAACCCGCCATCGGGATGTAAGTTCAGGACTCGCTGTCCGATGGCAACGGAGCTTTGCGCCGAAAAGGTTCCGGAGTTCCGGGATATGGGGAATGGACATTTCACAGCCTGTCATCATGTGTGAAAATTATTGAACTGTGAGACTTATACATTTAAAGAATATTTTACGATGATTATAGATTTGATTAGGATAATCATTATTTTTCACTAATGGGTGGCTAGAATAGAGCGGAGTTATCTTGAAGTCAGGTTATAGATATCTTAAGGGTTTTTCATGCCGTATATGACACGCCTGCAAAATAAAAAGGGTGTTCACCATGATGAATCACCCTTTGAAAGCGATGCAGTTAATCCCAAACGCTAATTCTAGGAACTCCGGCAGTTCTTAAGTAGTCCAATAATTGACCAGTATGTACTGACTCATGATAAGCGATTCTAAGTAACATGTCTCCTAAATCTCTAATATATCCTATATTAGAGCGATCAATTTTAATATTTGATAAGTCGTTTTCGTTGAAGGATTTTATTGTTTCCAAAAAATCACGCCTGTAGGGTTCGGCAAAGTTTAATTCTGCTTCGACAGAGATAAGTGGCTGTTTTTCGAATGGTGATTCATAAACTGATAAGCTACCTTGATTTTTAATAGATAAATGATAGTAATGCTCACTATCAAGGACATGTCTAACCATTTCTAAACAACTCATTGCCTTGTCATCTGGTTTCCAATGGAGAGTGTCATTAGGTATTGAAATCCATAGTTTAATGTTTCTTCTTCTGACCTCTTCCAGATTTAAGATGATTAGTTCAATTGATTTCATAATTTCCTCCTCATTAAGCAGTGTATATCATTACTATACACGGTTTGATGCATGATTTATTGAATTATTTTGAAAATAAGGAAAAATTAATGATTGTTCGAAGTTGTATATTAATGCGTATTCCTTCTAATATATATTGTACCGTTCCTGTTTAATTCAATTAGGATATCATATAAGGTTAACCGGTTTCTACTTGTTGGCCTTTTTAAAGGAATCTCTAATACGATGCCAAGGGAGGACATATGGGCGGAGGTTTTCGTTCAATTAGATTGTCCGTGATTAAATGTAGAACAGATTATAAAGAGGCAACCTAGAGAGGAATTAGATCATGTTTAGGCTTAATAAAAGGTTGAATAGACTACAGGGAAAATGCCTATGAATCCATGTAGAATTTACAGGCGATTTCATTTTCCTTGTTGTTCATTGCATGGAAACACAAGATTCATATATCCGAGTAATCCTAATATTCCTTATTGAGAGTCCAATTAATGAAGGATAAAACAGAATGTATTTTAATCGATTTCTTCGTATTTATGGTGATAGGGGGCAGGAGGGCCCTTTTAAATCAGTGATTGAATTAGAATGTCATCATGATAAATTAAAATCGGTTTAAATCCAAATTCTTTAAATTTTTGCAATGCTTCAGGGTTATATTTGTTCACAAAACCGGATACTACAAGGATCCCTTTTTTTCTTGCATAAGCTACTAATCCTGGTAAAAGGGATTGCAGATTTCCCTTTCCTCTATACTTCTTCTCAAGCACTATATAATTAATATGAGCCACTTTAGATAAATAAAGATTATAACAAAGAAATCCCACTACTTTACCTTTATCATTACAAATCACAAGTACCTTATGTGACTTTTGCAAAATTTCATTCACTGTATCAGACGAAACCCGAAAATTACTTACCGTAATTTCCGTTAATTTCTTGATGTCTTTTTTAGGTTTCCAGTCTCGAAAGTACATCGTAATTTCTCCTTTATCCCTATTGGATATAACAGTTATTTACCAGAAATATATAGCTAGGACTTGTATATACATAACCAAAACTTAG
The DNA here is from genome assembly GCF_056402395.1 of Peribacillus sp. P4_B1. Classification (NCBI taxonomy): domain Bacteria; kingdom Bacillati; phylum Bacillota; class Bacilli; order Caryophanales; family Bacillaceae; genus Peribacillus; species Peribacillus sp. P4_B1. The sequence goes on along the minus strand of NZ_JBFUHM010000004.1, from coordinate 37,608 downwards.
CAATCAGTATTAATCTGCTATTAATATGGAATCCCTTTAGAATATTCCAAAGGGATTCCATGTTAATCTTTAAAAAAGAAACCTCTTAAAAATCCCGTTTAAATTCCTTGATTGAATTACCGTTATTGCTTTTTAATAAATTTTCCAAGACTCTTATCAAGCCAGCCCTGCGGCTGCTATTTCCAATTTTGGAAGTGCCGCTTCTAAAATTACCAGTTATAAAATTACTAGTTCTAGAACTACTTGTTCTTAGTTTTTTATTTGACACTGTAATCATCCTTTGGTTTTATAATTTTCCACATTACTAATTTATGTGTAATTTCCCCTTTTGCTTGGACAAGTTCCTTAATTATTGCCACCGTGGTAGATACCATCTAATGTAATAATATGGTATAATTTTTGTGAAGTAATTCACAAAAAGGATGTTACTAGTACTCGAACTATTAACACATAACAGAAAGCGGGTTGGTTATATGCTGAAGAAAGTGGTTTTAGCTGGCGGGACTGGTTTTGTCGGTCAATACTTTGAAAATCATTTCAGGAATTTGGGATATGAGGTAAGAATCATCTCCAGGCAAACCCCGCATATCGGATGGGAAGATAAAGAAGGAATAAGGGAAACAATCGATAATTCGGATATGTTAATCAACCTCGCCGGAAAAACAGTCAATTGCCGCTACAATGTCAAGAATAAGAAAGAAATCTTAGATTCACGAACAAATACGACTGAAGTGCTCGGACAGGCGATTGAACAATGTGAAAATCCTCCTTCATTATGGATAAACTCAAGCACGGCAACCATATACAGGCATGCGGAAGATAAACCAATGACAGAAGAGGATGGTGTAATCGGTTCAGGCTTTTCCGTTGATGTAGCAAAAGCATGGGAGCGCTCATTTTTCGATTTCCGCTTACCCAAGACGAGACAAATTGCTTTACGGATCGCCATTGTATTGGGCGATGGGGGAGTGATGACCCCTTATAGGAATTTGGTTAAATTCGGCCTGGGAGGACATCAAGGATCAGGAAATCAGAAATTCAGTTGGATACATATAGAAGACTTATTTAACATTGTCCTTTTTCTGAGAAAGAATGAGGAGTTGAGCGGGGTGTTCAATTGTTCATCGCCGCACCCAGTTACAAATCGTGAACTGATGGCCTATTTGAGAAAAAACATGAATAAAAGGATAGGAATGCCTTGCCCGACACCCATGCTTGAAATAGGGGCTTTCTTTATGGGGACCGAAACGGAATTGATATTAAAAAGCCGCTGGGTCATACCTGAGAGGTTGGAAAAGGAAGGATATGCATTTAAATTCCATCATCTTGATGAAGCTCTTCATCAGATACTGATGAACTCTAATTAAGGGTATAAAATATTGTAGATTGATTGCTATAATGATAGATATAAGATCATTAATGAAGGGGAATCGCAGAATGAATATGGGGCCATCAGAAAAAGTCGGAAGATTCAAAACAGGGATATTTTCAGAGTTGGCGACCCGCAAGCGGGCAGCGATGAAACGAGGGATGGATGTTATTGATTTGAGTGTCGGAAGTCCGGATTTACCACCGCCTGATTTTGTTGTGGATACGCTTGTGAAGTATGCACAGGATCCTAATTCCTATGGATATACGTTAAAAGGTACGCCTGAATTCCATGAGGCAGTCCGTTACTTTTATCGGCAGCGTTACGGAGTGGAACTGGATGCAGAAAAGGAAGTCCTGCAACTGATGGGATCCCAGGATGGCCTTGCACACTTGGCAACGGCGATGATAAATCCGGGAGATTATGTGCTGGTGCCAGATCCGGGATATCCAATTTATGAAGCGAGTGTTGAGCTTGCCGGCGGAATCATTCATCCGATGGCGCTTACTGCGGAGAATGGATTCCTGCCGCAGCTCAACGGCATTCCGGATGAAATAGTGAAAAAAACGAAAATGATGATCATCAGTTATCCGGGAAATCCAGTCACCGCCCTTGCTGATGAAGCTTTCTTTTCAGAAGTCATATCGTTTGCCGAAAAGAATGAGATCCTGGTGGTTCACGATTTTGCTTATTCTGAGTTGATTTTTGATAATCATCCACAAATTAGTTTTATGTCCATTCCTGGTGCCAAGGAAGTGGGGATTGAATTTAATTCACTTTCCAAAACATTTAATATGGCCGGCTGCCGGATTGGGTATGTGGTCGGCAATCGCGATGTGCTGAACATCTTGGGAACATTGAAATCACATATTGATTATGGGGTTTTTTATCCCATCCAAAAAGCTGCCGAAATGGCGCTTACTTCCAACCTTTCGCTGCTATCCGATCAGGTTAAGGAATACGAGTCCCGGCGTGATGCCTTGATATCAGGCCTTGCCGAAGGGGGATGGAAAGTGCCGAGGACCTCAGCGACCATGTTTATTTGGGCCAAAGTTCCAGCTGGTTGGAAATCACGAGATTTTTCCTATGCACTGATTGAAAAAGCAGGAGTTACAACCGTTCCTGGAGATGCTTTTGGGAAACAGGGTGAAGGGTATGTCCGGATGGCTTTGGTTCAACCGGCTGAGAGGTTGACGGAAGCTGCTGAACGGATTCGATTGTTTTTGGAGGAATATCGAGTGTAAAAGTTGTCATTTAGTAAGGGAAGTAAGGCATATCACTCCAGGATTTCACCGTCATGCAAATATGGGGAAAATTGAAGCGAAAAGCAAGTATAATGCCTATCGTTTGATTTATGTTCATTACATTGGGATATAAGAACGCTCGATCATGGGATCGAACGTTCTTTATTTTTGTTTCTACTGCTTAATTATTTTTCGCGGCTTTATTTAAAATGAAATAAGCTGATACAGCAGAGATTGCAGCAATTATCATTAAAGGCATTTCCGAACGTTGCACAAAAACGACCTCATTGGATAATGTACCGCCGATATGTCCTGAAAAATCCGGGGCATATGCAGCAGTTAGAATAAGTCCGGATAAAACTTGTAATATCATGAATATCAATAAGAAACTAATCGTGAAAAAAAGATACTTTTTCATTTTACACCTCCTCATTCATGTACGTATGTCCTGTGTAAAAGTTACAAATTTTTACACTTTTCGTAAAGGGAATTGGTTTCTCTCACTCTAGTTTTCTAAAACTATTTTGATGTTTAAGAGAAGGTCCATCCTCGGATGGACCTTTTTAAAGGTGAATTTCATGGAGTTTTCGAACGTAAAATGGACAAGCAGCATAATATATAGCAAGTCCGTAACTATTTTTCAATAAAGTTGACTTAATATGATAGATAGGGGGAAAAGCAATGATCAACTGGAAAGTGCGCCTTAAGAATCCGACGTTTATATTCACTGTACTCCTTCCAGGGCTTTTATTTTTGGCGCAGATGGTTGCTGCGTTCATAAACAATTTCATTACCCCAATAGGCTTTAGCATAACTGATGATGCAATTAACGGGGCATTAGGCATCATTAACTTCATAGCGCTTACTTTCTTTGGGGTCGGCGGTGTGGTCGATCATACCACAAAAGGTCTAAGTGACAGTGAAAATGCTCGACAATACGAGGAGCCCAAGTAACGGGCCCTGACTCCGTAATCTACTAAAAGAAGAATATACCAGATAACACCGTACTGGTTACACAACGGGTATCTGGTTTTTTGTTTTTGTAGGGATAATGGTGGACCAATGAAATCTTTTTTGGTCTGAAAACTGAAATGCAACATACATTTAAAATTGTGGTTCATTTTCAGTTTAGGGAGGAAAAGGAATGAGTTATCGTTTACCAGTTTCAAAATGGCTTGCTGCCATAGTTTTATTCGGGGCATTGTTGACGGCATTCATATTCAGTCCGGCTAATGCTTCAGCTTCTATTAATTATGGTGATGAAGTTGCTGCTTTGGCAAAGAAGCAGGTGGGAAGCTCCTATAAATATGGAGGGACGACACCAATAGGGTTCGATGCAAGTGGTCTTACCCAATATGTATATAAAAATGCCGTGACGGAAATGAAGATTCCAAGAACGAGTGCCGAACAGTATAAAATCGGAAAGGCCGTGAAACAAAAAGACTTAATGGCGGGCGATTTGGTCTTCTATGCTACAGGTAAGAAAGGGCAGGTCTCCTTTGTTGGAATCTATTATGGAAATGGCACATTTGTCGGGACCACGACCAAAGGAGTCAAGGTGGTCAAAATGAGTGATAAGTATTGGAAAGAAAAATATATAGGGGCAAAACGGGTCATTAAGTAACAATTTGACGTTCATATAAAAAGTACAGCAAATAAAAGAGCATCGATTCAGATGCTCTTTTTGCTAGTTATATCCGGGATCGGGTCATTCATTCAATGATAATATCCGTTAAGACAACATTGCCATTACGAACCTTTACCACGGCCACTGAAGGATTGGCCAATGCGTCCTTCTCCATTTCCTTAGCCTTTTCTTCGGATGCGAAATAATTGTCCAGACCGTATCTGATCTGAATGGTTTTAGCATTTTGCAGGTCATAAGGGATTTCCAATTCCCCTTTTAGGTAAATGCCATTGCTGGGTTTTTCTTTCGATACGGAATCGACATCATATAGTCCATCGGTGTTTTGTTTTAAACGTACATATACCTTTTTATAATCACCCATATTTCTAGTATTGAAATCGGATTTAATCGAGCTATCGAGTTGTGATGGCTTAACGGATTCAATTTCGTATTGCAATGCCACATAGCTGCCCCTAAACAAGTCAGTCGGATCGACCGGGGCAGTTTTGATTTTGATTACATCGCCTGTCATTGTTGTCCAGACTGGAGGAAGAGCCAAGACTAACAGAATCAAGACTGGAATGGAAAATACGATGAGTGGCCGGAATGATGGTTTATTCATTGAGTTCTCCTCCTTTTTTTCGTCGATTTTCAAAGAAGAAGCCAAAACCGATAAGCATGATGCCGCCGATGATGAATGTAAGTGATTTTGGCAGGAAGTCAAAGGAATCGATGTAATATCTGAAAATCAGTGCACAGATGATCACGATGCTGGTCAAACTGCCTTTTAGAATGAGATATAGCAGAAAAACGAAATAAGCTAAAGGGAACCAGATTGAAAAATCAAAGGTAAGGAAGAGTGCAGTAATACCATGTAACATATGCCCTTGTATGTGGGTGATGTTTTGTAATTTAGCTCTTACCGGAATATAGGCCAGTACGATTCCCAGCACAAACAGAATGGAAAGGACAATCGTATTCGAATTTTCAAGCTCCAGCTTAGGTACGAATTCCATAAGAAATAAGGCAATTGTATTGATGGCTAAAGCGTTAATGAAAAAGGTCAGATATTTAGGGTAATCGAATTTCTTTAACATAATGTATAAAGCCGGTAAAAATACAAGAATGGCAAGCGGATAAGCTGTTTCATCAACGAAAATACTTCCGTTAATATAAATGAAAAGCAGGAAAGATGTAAAAAGGAGAACGAAGACATCATTCAAATAGTAACCGATGAATACCGTTCCGATGGCCCATAATAAAAAGGAACTGTTGAAATTGATGCTTATGTTAAACATCTGCTCAATTAGAAAAATCCCTGCACCAAATATTAGAATCCCTGCATAATGCAGACTTCGTGACGTTTTGGGAAAGCGTGCCTGCCACTTCACACCAGCAAAGTTCACTCCGATGAGGCATGCAATGATAAGTAGGAATTTAACCGCTTTACTTAAATAGATCCAGTTACTGGCGACAAAGGTCAATACCCCCAGACCTAAAAGAAGTGCCCCAATGGATAATAGAATAGTGATGAAACTCAAATTACCTTTTACATCATAGGAACCTAACATCCTCACTTTTTCTTGCTGGGAGATGACGCCTTCCTTTTCAAGGTAATTAAATTCATGTTCAAGAAACTCGAATTTCTTTTTGGTTATTTCTTTTTTGACCAAAACACTTCCCCCTTCCATATTTTACTATTATACAATGTATTCTCTTACAGCTATGAATATATGTTAATTTTCTTCTACCCTCATTGGATTGCATGTAAGAAAAAAATATTTTCAGTATCTTGCAATAAATAGTACCATATGGTAAATTATTTACATAAGATGTACTGTTCGGTGTTCAGTACTGTTTATTAAACTATACTAAAGAACTCTTGGAAGGAGTGATGGTGCTATGAATGTACAATTTAAGAAAGGTGTCTTGGAACTGTGCGTCCTGGTCTTATTGGATAAGCAGGACCGCTATGGCTACGAACTTGTACAGAAGATTTCAGATCAGATCGAGATATCGGAAGGTTCGGTATATCCACTTTTACGACGATTGACGAAGGAAGAGTATTTTACGACTTATTTGCAAGAATCAACAGAAGGGCCACCGCGCAAGTATTATAAGTTAACCGATAAAGGCCGGAGATACCTTCAAGAGTTGCTGACGGAATGGAATGAATTTTCCAATGGGGTCAACCAATTAATCAAGGAGGGTGTGAACTAATGAATAAAGAACAGTTTTTAAAGCAGTTGAATGAATCTTTAACAGGGCTTTCCTTAGAGGAACAGGAAGATATCCTCCAAGATTACGAAGAGTATTTCGCAATTGGAATGGAAAAAGGGAAGACAGAGCAGGAAATTTCCACTTCCCTTGGGAATCCTAAACAGATTTCAAAGGAGCTGTTGGCATCCTACCATCTTGGTCAGGTCCAACAATCGACTTCTGCCGGTAATGTAATGCGGGCCGTTTGGGCAGTCATTGGTTTGGGATTCTTTAATTTAGTGATTGTTTTGGGGCCATTTATTGCATTGGTTGGAGTTGTCATTGCAGGATGGGCATCGGCGATAGCGTTCATTCTTGCTCCGTTGGGCGTTATTTTCAACCTTGCAGTGGGCAACTTTCAATTATTCAATCTGTTCTTCGCATTGGGGCTAAGCGGGATTGGCATTTTTATTGCCATGGGAATGTTTGTCGCTACGAGCGCTTTAACTAAAGGTTTCATTCGTTATTTAAAATTTAACGCTTCCCTTGTGAAAGGCGGTTTGAAAAAATGATTAATGTTAAAAAGTTATCGATCCTTGCACTTGTATTGTTATTGGTCGGAGTAATAGGAAGTCTGTTTACTTTTTTCCAAGTGACGGATAAGAAAAAAACTACAGAGGAAAAAACGGTTTCAGAGATCGTGACGGACGTTCAGGTCGACGCTGACAATGCAGCTGTAGAGATTATTCCAACGAAGGGTAAGGATACCAGGATAGAGTTGGTTTCAAAAGGTGTGGATGTTTCCAAGCTGGATTTCTCTGCAGATGTGGAAGGCAAGAAACTTTCGGTTACATTAAAAGACAAACATTCCTTTAGCTTTGGGTTTCAAATTCAATCATTACATTTAAAAGTGTATGTGCCTGATAAATCCTATAAATCTTTTGTAGTCGAATCCGATAATGGAAAATTGCAAATATCTGAATTGAAAAGTGAAATTCTAAATGTGGAATCTCAAAATGGCCGTGTTGAATTAAATGATATAATAACCGAAAAAGTCAAAGTGAAATCTGCTAATGGAAGAGTGGGTCTTAATAATGTAGAGGGAAATCTGGTTGGGTCATCGAATAACGGTAAAATCTCTCTTGTCACAAAAGACTTGGATCGGAATATTCAATTGGAAAGTGACAATGGGAAAATCATGATTAAAACAGATAAGGAGCCGACCAATACAACCTTTGATGTTCATGTTGACAATGGGAAAATCGATATTCTCAATAAATATGATAGGAATGTTGTCATTGGCAAAGGTGAAAACTTAGTGAAATTGGAAACGAATAATGGGAAAATCGAAGTAACGAAATAGTCGTGAAGCGTGAAAATTTGAAAGAGGCCCAGTGTCATACTGGGCTTTTCTTTTGATATATATTTAGGTACACGAAATAAATCATTCGCTTATTTTAACCATTTTTAGTAAACTGGCAGTGACTATTTTAATTAGAAGGTGAAGGAATATGAGGGAAACCTTAGTGGATGAACGGGTAAGAGGGAATGACAAAATCTGGACACGTGACTTTATCATGATCTGTTTGGCAAATCTGTGCATCTTCATGGGATTTCAAATGACGATGCCGACCCTCCCGCTGTTTGTTGAGCAGCTTGGTGGTGATGACCGCCTGGTGGGGGCTGTCCTTGGAATTTTTACTTTTTCGGCCTTGCTTGTTCGGCCAATTGCCGGCAGATTATTGGAAACGAAGGGAAGGCGAATCGTTTTTATTATCGGGTTAGCCATTTTCGCATTGTCCGTGGGTTCCTTCGGTTTTATGGGCAGCATCGGCTTGTTATTCATGATGCGGATTGTACAGGGCGTCGGCTGGGGATTTTCTTCAACGGCTTCAGGAACAATAGCTTCCGATATAATCCCCGCGAAACGGCGTGGTGAGGGGATGGGTTACTACGGTTTGTCGGGTAACTTAGCATTGGCATTCGGTCCATCATTGGGTCTATTTCTAGTTACGGTCCTCCCGTTTCAAGAGTTGTTCTTGATCTGTTCATTATTAGGATTGTTTGCCATCATTTCAGCATCACTTATTCGATATCAAAAAGTGGATAGTGATCCTTCGACGGCAGTGTCAGCCAAAAGGTTCGATATATATGAAAAAAGTGCCCTTCAGCCATCTTTGCTCATTTTCTTCATTTCCGTCACATTTGGTGGAATTGCAACCTTCCTTCCTCTTTATACAGCGGAAAAAGGGGTAGGTGGAATTCAGTGGTACTTTTTAGTATATGCAATGGCCCTCATGGTCACGAGATTATTCTCGGGTCGATTATATGACCGAAGGGGACATCGGGCAATATTCATTCCTTCAACAGTGCTCATCATGGCTGGGATGCTGCTACTTGCGTGGATGCCGGGTGAAGCGGTCCTTTACATCGCGGCAGTGCTTTATGGATTTGGGTTCGGCTCCGTTCAGCCGGCACTTCAGGCATGGTCGATTGAAAAGACGGCAGCCAATCGAAAAGCGATGGCGAATGCAACATACTTTTCCTTTTTCGATCTTGGAGTGGGCATAGGTGCTATTGTGTTCGGACAGATAGGCTATCTCTTAGGTTATAGAAGCATCTATATCACGGCAGCAGTCTCGATTTTCATATCAATGATCGTTTATTTATGCATTATCAGGAGCGAGGAAAAGTAAAAATCAATTTGAGGACTTTGGATGACTTCAAATGAAGTCATTCTTTTTTTGAGTTGGGAGGAAGACACTGGTTTCCGTTGTTTTATCAGGGTATCATCCTTAATATTTAAAAAATGGAAAAACTTTGTTATTATCGAAAAGAGAATATACATACGATGATATAAGGCCTAATAGAAGGAAGGGGAATCTGGGGATGAATGATTCTTCAAACGAAGAAATGACATTAGAAAGAAGGAAGCGCATTTTCCAAGAAGAGCTGGGTATTTTATGGGAAAGGCGGCTCATCCCTAAATCAGAATATATCCGGATTAGCAAGGCCTACGAAAGGCATTTCCAATTAGCCCTCTATAAACAAAAGTGCTTAGAGCATGAAAAAAGGAAATCCATTCAAGGACCTGAGACGATTATCGGTGAAAGTCCCGAGAAGAAGGTTCAAGATAGCCAGATTGAAGAAGCTTCATTGGAATTACTGGAATCTGGTGGATTGAAAGAATCGATATTGAAAGATGAGAAGACAGGATATGAACCTAATGAATCAGTTTTGGAGGATAGTCTTGAACCTATCAAGGGAATCCCTGAAAGGATACCGGTTATTCAACAGCAGGCAATCAAGCGGGAGAAACCAGCAAAACCAGCAAAACCGAAGAAAACACCTGAGCAGATCAGGGAACGGAATATCTCTGTTATCCTGCTCACGGGGGTCATATTGCTTCTGTTCGGCGGGGTGATTTTGGCAACCTCTTCATGGGGAGATTTGAATGCGGTCCTGAAGGTTTTATTCATTGGAATGGTATCCGGCATTTTTGCGGGAATGGCCTTCATCGCTTCAAAGCTGAAAATTAAACAGACCGCTTTTGCATTCCTGACGCTAGCGGGTTTATTTATTCCGATTACGATTTTATCAGCTTCATATTATCGGATTTTTGGAGAGTACCTTTCACTTAATGGTGGGGGGCGGGGGCTTCTGGGGTTTCTTGGAGGACTACTCTGCTTAGCCATTTATTTTAAGATCGCTAACTACTTTAAGTCGAAAATATTCATATTCATTTCCATATTGACGTTCGGCATTACCTGCTATTTCGGTTTGGCTTTTGTGACGCCGACTATCGAGTGGATGTTTTTGACGATTGGCATTCTTAACTTAATACTTTTATGGAATATTGAACAATTGAAAAGTCAAAAAGCCTTAAAGATATTCAAACCATTCATTTTTCAATTCATCCAGTTTAAGATCATCGTGGAAGCCTTTGCGATCTTGACGTTATTTTCAAGTAACTTTGTGTATTCGCTAACGTTGATGGTCTTTTCTGTTTTGTTTTTAGTTTTTTCCGTTAAATTCCAAAAGAAACATTATGAAATGGCTTTTAGTGCCGTTTTCACTTATGGATATATCCATTTTGTTTTTAATTCATTTTTAAGTGAGTACGTGGTCATTGCTTTTGCACTTGTACCAATCATTTTTACAGCTCTTTCCAAATATCTGGCCAAATTCAAAATGAATAAGCTTTCCAAGAATTTCATGTTTACCAGTTTGATTGAGAGCGGGATTGTCTTCCTATATATAAACGCAATGGTGTACCAGGAAAACTATGCGCAAATATTCATCGCGCTCATGATAGTATCCGCACAGCTTGTCTATGTTTCCCTTCAATCGAGAAATTCAAGCTTCACGTACCCGGCGGTTGTTGTTTTCAACTTAGCGTTCGTATATCTTTTCTTTGCCTTGCCAGTCTCTTTTTCTACCGTTTTAAATCTGATTTTTATCCTTCAGGTCATTCAATACCTTGGATTATATTTATATAACCACCCAAGGTACAGCCTGTTTAAGAGGAGTATCTTACTTATCTCCCCAATGATCATGTTAATGATACTGACCAGTAAATTCAGCGAGATGGATTGGCTTGCAGTTAGCGCCGCCCTCGCCATGATCTCTGGACTTTTCTTCATCACATATATAAAAGACGATACAAAGCATATGAAGGAAAACGCCATTTACGGATTTCCAATCACTTTCGTTCTGGCTTTGGTTGCTTTCTATCCATATTTGTTGGAAAGTTTAGAGTGGGCCCGTTCAAATATCCCGGTCAGCCTCTATTTAATGGGGGTTTCCCTGATTTCCATCGGTGGGGCTTACACATTAAAAAAGGGATATCATAAATTCTTTCCTGTTTTTGCATATAGTGGTCAGATTCTTTCCTTCCTTTCATTTTTATGGATTCCATTCAATTCAATGAATCCTTTAGAGGCAAGCGGAGTGATTGCCGTAGCTGCTGCAATAAATGGTTGGTCCGTCCATATACATCGGAAGCACATATTCTGGGTGCCTGTCGTGATTTCAAGTGCCGGCCTATATGCTTCGCTCTACGATGTTTTTGATTTTGGTTCAATGGTGTTGAAGATTGCGTTCGTGCTGACCGGCCCTGTTATCTTTTTCCTTTTAGGGGAATGGCTTGGGAAATATTCGAAAAATGGGAAGCAGTACTTCATTTACGCAAGTCACCTTGCCAATATACTGGCGATTCCTGTTGGATATTTGCTCATTGTCAATACGGAAAGTTCACCGTTCCTATATACTGCACAGCTGTTGATCTATATTTTGAGTGTCTGGCGGGCACATGTGAAATGGGAAAAATACGTTTTTACGTACCTAGGGTTTTCAGTTCTTTTCCTACAGGTCCACTTATTTTTGGCAAACATGGGGCAGATGGTATTCATTACATCAATATGCTTGATGATAACAACAGGAATCATAACCATTCTGTGGGCGGTTTCCAATAAGAATTGGAAAGGCATCATGGAGTATTACCTTATTCCATTCATTCATTTAGGCATAAGCATATCCATATTGGAAACGGCAATCCGGGATTTTCCGCTTGACTGGGAATTGGTCTGGGTCGGGGTGATGACAGTACAGTTCTTGTTTACCTGGTATCTGCTCATGAAAAGGAATTGGCGGAACTATGTAGTGGTTCTTCTAAGCCTGGCGTTCATTTTCTACAATATGTATGTAAATACATTACCCCTGATCATGACGATTATCGTATTATTTTTATGCACGGCTGTGATGGTGTTTGCCAGCAGTCGCCATTTCAAAGGATTGGTCAACAAAGAGGAATCGAAGAGATCCATTGATTATTATAGGATTTATGGCTTGTTATATCTGTGTACTCTAAATCTGGAAGTGTTTACGAGTGATACAGGTACTGCGATTTTGGGGATTTTTGTTTCCCTGCTGTTGCCTAGCTACTTCATCCTGATGAGAAGGCTCACGATCTATAAGGATGAAAGAAGCATTTACTCAGGGATAGCGGCCATCATCGGAATTTTTCCGTTTATCATTATCAAAGACTATGCACATACACTCCCAATCTTCACAAGTTTGGCTGTTCTTATTGGCTGTATGGCAGGAATGTTGTTGTTGAGCAGGCTGTATTCCAGCGGGTTACTTAAGAAAAACGGATCAGGCATCACCAGCTTTGATCCCTTCAGAATCTATGGTTTATTCTTTATGATCGATTTGAATGTAGAGGTTTTTAATAAAACTGATCAACTGTTACTCAAAGTCTTTGTTTCGCTCTTGTTAACCGCTTATTTCATTTTCCTGAGAAGCTTCACAAAGGAAAAGCAAGAACGGAAAATCTATTCCAATATTGCTGCTATAGTCAGTCTGTATCCTTTCCTAATCATCGTCATCTATGCCGACAGCCTCTCGGTTGTAATGGGATTGATGGTCCTTTTCAGCTGTATGTTAGGAATGCTGTTTTTAAGCCGACGTTATTTCACTGGATTAATCAAAAGGGAAGAAACAGGTATAACCATCGATGCATACAGAGTATATGGCCTGCTATTTTTACTTGCCATGAATAGGGGAGTTGCAGTAACTGAAACACCAAGCCAGTTACTCCAGGTTTTTGCATCACTCTTGATCACGGTTTACTTCATCCTGATTGGCAGTTTCACAAAGGATGTAAAAGAAAAGGGCATCTATGTTTGGCTGACGGGAATTCTCAGTTTGTATCCGTATTGGACCATCATCATGTATGCGGACACGTTACGGCCTTTCGTTGAAACGACAATCCTTTTTGGGTGTACCGCCATGATGGTACTATTAAGCAGGAAATTCTTTAAAGGCTTGCTGAATAAAGGCGGGGCAGGACTTCAATTGGATTTTTACAGAGTCTATGGTCTGCTGTCCCTTCTTGCCATGAACATGGATGTTTTGACTGGGGAACCACAATTCATTCTCGAAATCATCGTGGCACTTCTGATTCCGGCCTATTTCATTTTAATGAGAAGCACAACGACAGGAACGATGGAAAGAAAAATCCAATTGGCTGCAGCGATATTGTTCAGTCTATATCCCTATTGGGTCATCACCGATCAATTTACGATACCAGCGGTACTTGAGGTGGAGGTAAATATTTTGCCGCTTTTCATTATCAGCACCATTCTGCTGAGGAAAATCTTTGTTAAAGGAAAAATCACACAATATATTGAGATTGGTATTGTTTTCCTCCTGTTTTCAGTTTTGATCATTGATGCAATGGCGGGCAACACCTTATATGATGCGCTCATTATCGGAACAGTGTCATTGGCTGCTATGCTCTTTGGATTCATGATGAAATACAAATCCTATTTCATCGCTGGAACTGGCACCATTTTATTCAATGTCTATATGAATACCAACTCGATGTGGGGCGAGATGCCCTGGTGGCTGTATTTAATCATCGGCGGAGGGCTCCTTATCGGAATTGCATCTCTCTTTGAATGGAAAAAACAAAAAGACAACCGGACATCGAAGGAGGTTCTTGAGAAAAATAAACAAAGGATCAAGAATTGGTTCAATCGTTGGAATTAATTAATTGTATCGTTAAACCACTGTAAGGTTAATGAAGAAGAAGCGCTGAGCGGCGTTACGAATAATAGAGCATCAAAAAAACGCTTGGATTTTCCAAGCGTTTTTTTGATGCTCAAGAACGAAAGAGAAAAACGCGAGCTTGGTGCACAATATACATCAGAGATTTATATTTTAAAGGTAATCAAGCCTTTATTTTTGGATGATCTTTATGAGGAATTTGAACGAGTTAAAAGTAATGAAAGGTAACTTGATTATTTCCAAAAAAAGTTAGCTGAGTTAAAATTTCTAGAAGAGTTTTTAAAGGATTTTATAAAAGTAAGCGTAAGCCAATTCTACGGGATGGAATACGAAGAATTTCCAGGGCAGATCGCCCAGGTTGGAATGTGGCTTATGGACCATCAAATGAATATATTCATTATGGAAAGGAAGATGGAAATGCATTAACGATTGATTGGGAAGATGTGATCTCAGAAGAAGAATTGTCCTACATCATTGGGAATCCCCAATTACTAAACACTTTTGGTAACAAAACAAAAGGTATTGGAAAATTAGACTATGTAACTGCTTGGTATTATAAAGCTGCACAATATATGTAAGATACATTTGTTAGGACAGCATTTGTATCCACAAATAGTATAGTTCAAGGTGAATAAACACCTATTTTGTGGAAAAAATCATTGAAGAATATGGCATAGTGATAGATTTTGCTTACCGGTCTTTTGTCTGGACCAATGAGGCAAAAGGAAAGGCTGATGTCCATTGTGTAATAATAGGTTTTTCAAAAGGTACCCTCAAGAAAAAGAAAATTTTTGACGGTGACGAAGTAATACTTACCCAAAATATCAATCCTTATCTAGTAGATGCTCCTACTGTGTTTATTGAAAGCAGGAAAAATCCTCTCGTGAATGTTGCTAAAATAAATTATGGAAGTATGCCCTTAGATAATGGATTTTTGATACTATCGAATGATGAAAAAAAACAGTGTGTAGATGAGAATCCCGACACAGAAATCTTATTAAAAAGATATGTTGGCGGTGACGAACTAATAAATAATAAAATTCGTTGGTGTTTATGGCTCAAAGATACTCCAGACCCCAGATTAATTCGGAAATCAAGATTTATTATGGACCGGATTAGAAACACAAAACAATTTAGAGAAACCAGTAAAAGAATAGCTACTAATAAATTAGCTGATTATCCTATGCTATTCGGTGAAATAAGACAGCCTGACAGTCAATATATAGCTATCCCAAAAGTATCATCCGAAAGAAGACGTTACATCCCTATATCAATTGTTGAATCTAACGTAATTGCAAATGGGAGTTTACTAATTATTTCTGAAGCCAATTTGTATAATTTCGGAATATTAACATCAGATGTACACATGGCCTGGATGAGGACGACTTGTGGTCGTATGAAAAGCGATTATCAATATTCTGCCAGTGCTGCCAACAGAAACATGAAAAGACCGCAATGCTTTCTTGAAGAAGAACATTGCAGCCTTTTGTTTCTTTGTTTCAGAGGTGAAAATAAATAGTGTTTTCTTAGAAATCTATAACGTGATATTATGACTCCTACGAAAAATCTGCTAAAAATGGTCACTGAAAGAATAGGGTCTTCTAAAATGGCCAACACACCCAAATACTCTAAAGCCAAATGGCTGCCATAAATCCATATTACTAATCATCAATTAAGGGTTCACGAAAAGACTCTTTTCTATCTTCGACTATCATGCGCAATCCACGCTTTGGTCTGAGTGTAATAGACGGAAGTGGTTTTACTTCATGATGGTCCGGCGCAAGCTTTATCCGATATCGTTGAGCAATGCACGCTAAGACAAGCACAGCTTCCATCATTGCGAAATGATTACCGATACAAACTCTCGCCCCTCCGCCAAACGGAAAGTAAGCGAACGGAGGTAGAGTTTTCACAAAGTTGTTTTCAAATCGCTCAGGATTAAAAGACTCTGGATTATCAAAATACTCTGGCTTGTGGTGCATCACATACTGACTTAACAAGAGCATATCGCCTTTTTTTAAATGATATCCTCCTATTACCACATCCTCCTCCACTTTCCGTGATACTATATAGCCAGGCGGGTATATGCGCATTGATTCATTGATAATATTTTGTGTGTACGTTAATTTCATATAATCGCCAGGAGTAGGGTTACGATTGCCGATTACGCTATCTATTTCATTGAAAAGTTTAGTTTCCACTTCAGGGTGTTGTGAAAGCAAGTATAAGGTCCAGGAAAGCACGTTTGCAGTTGTTTCGTGACCGGCAAGGAAAATGGTCATTAGCTCATCACGTACCTGCTGGTTTGTCATAGCTAAGCCATCCTCATCATCTCGAGCATCCATTAGAATCCCAAGCATGTCCTCATGTCTCTCTGCATCTGCCCTACGTTTTTCAATAAAGTTATAAATCACTGTATCAAGTCTTTGTATCGAATTTTTAAATTCACGGTTATTTTTAGTCGGAACCCATAGTGGCAATTGAAGAAGTGTTCTCATCCTTTTAACAGCAATTCTCATAGATGCTTCTATAGGTTCCCCGAGCTCGTCATATCCTTCTTTGAGGTTCATACTGAACATGGTCTTGCTGATAATACCGAGAGCAAGGCTCATCATATCCTCCGTAATAATCCGTTCTTCCCTGTTTTTCCAATCGGAAATATAGTTCATTGTTATATCAATCATATCCTGTGCATAATTGCTAATATGAGACCTTTTGAAAGAAGGTTGAATAAGCCTTCTTTGGCGCATGTGAATTTCTTTTTCACTTGTAAGAAGGCCTTCTCCAAGTAATGGTTTTAAAGCATGGAAGTCCTTAGATTTCAAGAAGGATTTTTGTTTTGTTACAAGTACCTGCTTAATTAAATCTGGATTTGAAATGAAGTAAACATTTTGGAAAGGTCCAAAACGAATTTTAGCAACATCTCCATATTCTTTTGCTAAGTGGGTAAGAAAGCCAAGTGTATCTGAAATAAACTCCTTTGAATGGCCAGTAATTAGTTTTCCTTTTGGGCCCTTGGGAGAATCATGTGAAAAATCTGTGTCACTCATTGGTTTGTTCCTCCATTTCGATATAATTACTTGTAATCATTCTATGAGGAAAGTATAAATTGGTTTGGACAGGTTGTTAAAAAGAAGACTAACGATTACCAAACAGCTAAATTAGCGATATTCCAATTTATTGAAGGGTGGTATAACCGAAAAAGAATTCACAGCAGCTTAGGATATAAAACTCCACAAGCCATTGAAGACCAAATTAGAAATGCAGCTTAAGATTTTAAAAAATTTCCTTTTGAAAAATGTTATCCTTATCCTTAGTAGCTGCTCCAAAATATTTTTTATTGGATTTGAGAACTAAGTTTGATTGTTTATAAAAGACTGATCATTAGTAATATGTTTCTGGCAGAGATTGGCGATTCGATCAGGAGCTGTCTCGTGATGAACGGGTAGAGGGAGGCTACATCTAATAGGTTAACTTTCACCAAAATTGGCAGCCCTTAAGAGTTGCCCTTTTATGTACTATCAATAAAAGTGACATCAATAGGTAATTACATACCTGAGACAAAATAAGTCTGTACGTAATTAATCACCGACATTGTAGTCGCAAGTCTCATTTTGCAACAAAAAATGTTTAGTCTTAGTGAATCGTATTGAAGGAGTTTTACTGGCATATAAACATTTTTATGTAGTTGCTATCGAGCAAAAGAAAGATGTCTATGTTAGCTATGAAGGAGTGACGAATTAATTGTATATAACAGTAGAGGAAACGGCTGATTACTTATCGGTGTCTGTACCATATGTGGAGAAATTAATTTTACAAGGGAAAATAAGAGTTTTGCATGACGGTGAGGGTGAAGTATTGGTCTACAAGGAACAGTTCAAGACCCATTTTGAACAGCTTGAGAAATATAAAAAGTTAGTGGAGGAGTTGGAGAATGAACCAATTCCAGAAGATAAAGATATTAAAGATGAAGACTAATAAAGGCTAATACCTACGTTTAATAACCTTAATGTCAGATCTTCAGCTCGTTACAGGGATAGAAAATTATATTTATATAAATTAAAATTACATTGAGAATACAAAGGGGAAACTGGATAAAAACAATTCAGATTATGATAATATAGTTTTATCTAAATGTTATTATATTTTTGCCCGTATATTATTAGGGTGTTGTCTTTCTTTTAGTTTTATCCCAATTAAAAATACAGTGATATCAAAGATTAATTAGTTTTATCTCATAGTAATATGCATCTTGAACAGATGGAGAAGTATAAGAAGCAATTAGCGGATTATTATAACGAGCCCATCCCCGAAGATATCGATGTGAAGGATGAGGATTAGCATCTGCCCATTCGGCAGATGTTTTTTCATGCATGAATGGCAGTGGAATTAAGGAACCGGATGTTCTAAAAAGGTCTTATCTAACGTCCGCAAAATGGGGCTTACTGATGATTCAAATAATTTTGTTGTCAATGTAAGGTATTTGTAGTAGAATCCTTCAATTCCGTGTAAAATAGGAATTATCACAGCAGAATGGTAGTTAGGAGATAGGTAAGTGGTAAAAGAGTATTTGCAAAGCGAAGGTTTTTCAAGGTTAATTACATTAATTGTGTTAGTCCTCTTTTTAATAAGCATCGGAAGTATGGTTAATATCGTGTTATTCACATTTGTTTTCACTTTCTTGATGGGAAGGCTGGAGCAATTTATCATGATTCGGCTAAATAAAGTGATGCATATCAACTCTAAGGTTGTTATTAGCTTTTTATATGCAGTCGTTATTTCTTGTTTAGCCATCGTTCTTTATAAATATCTACCGGTCATAACGTTGCAATTTACGGAATTAGTTACACAGATCGTTTTCTTCTTTCAACATCCTCCCGATAGTCGGGTCATTCAATACGCCATTAGTTTAATGAACGAGAACGGATCGCCGCTCGATCTTCAAAAACAGATGAATACGCTTTATCTTTATGTATCTGATTTCGGCAAACTGGCATTACAGATTTTCCTTTCTATACTGCTTAGTCTATTTTTCTTATTGGAAAAAGATAAAATTATTCGTTTTACTTCTAAATTTAAGCGTGGTAAATTCAAATCCTTCTTTATAAATCTTGGTCACTTTGGAGTTAAATTCATCAATTCTTTCGGAAAGGTAATTGAGGTCCAGTTCTTAATAGCCATTACGAATGCAGTCCTTTCAGTATTTTTCTTATGGATTCTTGGATTTCCACAGTTGATCGGTCTAGGAATTATGATTTTCTTCCTAGGGTTGATTCCAGTTGCAGGAGTTATTATCTCCTTAGTTCCACTTAGCATGATTGCCTACAGTATCGGCGGTATGCCAAAAGTGATTGCTGTGTTTATCATGATTGTTGTGATCCATTCACTTGAAAGCTATATTTTAAATCCGAAATTCATGTCGGCAAAAACAAATCTTCCAACATTTTTCACCTTTATCATCCTATTGTTTTCCGAGCATTTCCTTGGGATATGGGGATTGATCATCGGGATCCCGATCTTCATCTTCCTGTTGGATATGTTAGATATTGAAGAGGGGACTAAGGAAGTCCCCTGAAAATCATTTAAGCAGCGGCCACGCTAATTTGGCCGCTGCTTATTTTTGTTCGATTAAACCTTTTGAAAATTTGCACTATCTGTTTCCAATATAATGACCATTAATTGGAATGGAGGTGATAAAAGTCTGTGTGTTACCCATTAAAGCATAATTACGTTTCTAATTTACTGAGTTAATTGATTAAAAATTTATTTTACTAAAGTTATTTGTCCGACTTTTTATTGCATAAAAAAACAAATAAACGTATAATATTCTTGAAGGAATAAACTGAATCTTCTATAAAATTAGATTTATCTGTTTTTTTAAAAAAATAGAGTTTATGAGAGAGAAGAGGGGATTATTTTGAAAAAGGTTTCTTTTTTAGTTTTTGCCATGGTAATTTCTTTGTTATTAGTCATGACAGGATGCGGGAAGGATAAGGAAGTCTCGACAACCAGTAAAGAAGAAGAGTCCAGTGGAAAAACACTCAGGATCGTGACGGACGCCAATTATGCTCCATTTGAATTTCTTGAAGGTGATAAGATTGTAGGATTCGATGTGGATTTCATCAATGCTGTCGCTAAAGAAGCGGGTTATGAAGTTAAATTGGAAACCGTTGGTTGGGATCCAATTTTTGTTGAAATTGAATCTAAGAGAGCGGATGTCGCAATTTCTGCGATTACAGTGAATGACGAAAGAAAACAATCTTATGATTTTTCGGTTCCGTACTTTTTATCAACAAACAAGATTCTCGTTCCAGAGAAAAGTGATATAAAATCAGGAAATGAATTGAAAGGAAAGGTCATTGCCGTTCAGACTGGTACAACCGGACAGGAAGCGGTAGAGAAACTCCTTGGAAAAAATCACAAGGACATCAAGAAATTCGAAAATAATAACCTGGCCATTCAGGAATTACTAAAAGGGGGAGCTTCGGCTGTCGTAGCTGATAATACGGTTGTTGAAGAATATGTGAAAAATAACCCGGATCAAAAACTGAAAGTCGTTGAAGATAGCAATAGTTTCAATAAGGAATTCTATGGTCTTATGTTCCCAAAAGGCAGTGAATTGAAATCGGAGTTCGATAAAGCAGTGAATGCCATTTATGAAAATGGTAAATACGCAGAAATTTATAAAGAGTGGTTTGGTACTGATCCAGATATCGAAACATTGAAAGCACAACAATAAAAACAAGTGGATAGTAGAAGATTGCGTAACTTTACGTGTGAAGTTACGCAGTTTTTTTGGTCTTTAGGAGGGGAACGGAATGAGTTTTCGCTGGGATATTATTTTTGAATATGCTCCTTTCTTATTAAAAGGAACATTACTTACTATAGGGCTGTCGGTTTCCTCCATCCTCATCGGAACCTTTTTGGGGTTATTGATCGGTTTAGGGAAAATCATGAGAAACAAAGTGCTTGCCTTTCCATTTTACTGTTATGTCACGGTTTTTCGCGGAACACCCCTATTAGTTCAAATCTTTTTAATCCATTTTGGCATTGTGCCCTTTTTTACCGGGGAAACGAATGCAGTAACTGCTGGGGTCATTGCTTTATCTTTAAATGCAGCCGCATATATTGCGGAAATTTTCCGTGCGGGCATTCAATCCATCGATAAAGGGCAAATGGAAGGGGCACGTTCATTGGGAATGACCCATACCCAAACAATGATTCATGTTGTATTACCTCAAGCTTTTAAACGAATGATCCCTCCGTTGGGAAATGAATTCATCGTATTATTGAAGGATTCATCCCTGCTTTGTGTCATTGCAGCACCAGAATTAATGTATTGGGGGAAAGCGATGGGGAGTCAGTATTTTAAAGTTTGGGAGCCATATTTGGCATGTGCCTTCATTTATTTATTCCTGACCCTCATTTTAAGTTTCGTATTAAATAGACTCGAAAGAAGGTTGAAAACAGAATGATCAAGGTCGAGAATCTAAAGAAGTCATTTGGGGAAAATGAAGTATTGAAAAATATCAATGCAATCGTTGCACCTCAGGAAGTAGTGGTGGTAATTGGGCCTTCTGGATCGGGTAAATCCACTTTCCTCAGGTGTATCAATCAACTTGAAACGATAACGGGAGGCCATATTTTCATCGAGGGACTTGATACGACAGACAAGAAGGTCAATATCAATAAAGTTCGAACGGAAGTTGGCATGGTATTTCAGCATTTTAACTTATTCCCTCATAAGACGGTTCTTGAGAATATTATGCTCGCGCCTTTAAAGGTCCGCAAGATTTCCAAAGAACAGGCTTCCCAAAGAGGCATTGAACTGCTTAAGAAAGTGGGGCTTGCCGAGAAAGCAAACGCATACCCGGATTCATTATCGGGGGGACAAAAGCAACGTGTGGCAATCGCCAGGGCGTTGGCGATGGAACCCAAAATCATGTTATTCGATGAGCCGACTTCCGCTCTTGATCCGGAAATGGTCGGTGAAGTCCTTGAGGTCATGAAGCAACTGGCCAAGGAGGGCATGACCATGGTGGTGGTGACCCATGAGATGGGGTTCGCAAAAGAAGTTGGCGATCGCGTGATTTTCATGGATGAAGGTTATATTATCGAAGAAAATATCCCCAGTGAAATTTTTGATAATCCCCAGCAGGGAAGAACCAGAGCCTTTTTGAGTAAAGTGCTATAATTAAGCTTTTAAGAAAAAAACCTTCCGTTAATGGAGGTTTTTTTTAGGAACATATCATTGGCTTCATTTGATGCATGAAGCGCCTAAAAGCGATTCAGGGCTTTTACCGAGCACAAGCATACTGATTTTGGCATATCCAATACTTTTATATTGGGAGAAGGTCTGATGTAATACCTGGAAATTCGGATCATTCTTTAACTTTTGAACTTCCTCTAGATATAATCTAATAACGGAGGGCATAACGAATTCAGGGGTACATTCGTTAGGGGTTACATCCATGATTAACGTCCCCATAAATTGATATTTAAATTGAAACGCCCGTGTTAAGGCAACGACATGGAGCAGTTTATTAAATAGTTCGGGGTGTGAACTCTTAATTTTCTCCAGAGTTGCTTCTGCTGCATGTAACTCATCGACATTAGATAAAGTGATCATGAATATCTCCTTTCCGAAACTATGGAATCCATCGGCATTTAACGTGCTTACCAAGTCTAACCCCGCCCTTACGTATTGTAAAATGGTTAGATGTTATCATGTGCATAACCAAAATCTATGATAGTGCTTACATCGATCATGCCTTTTAATTCACTCTTTATGTGACAACGCTTCCCTCGTATATTTCAGCCATTCTTTTGCAGCGCATGAAAGGTAATGGTCCTTACTCCAAATGAATCCCAAATTCCAACTAATGGAGGGGTTTTTAACCTTGATGGACTTTACGCGTTCATCATTACGACATAAACTTTCAGGCAATAGAGAAACGCCAAGTCTACAGTAAACCATTTCCTCAATAAAATCCCAGCGTGAGCTTTCCATGACGATATGTGGAGAGAAGCCGGCTTCATTACAGGATGAAATGACGAGATCACGAAGGACGTAATCTTTATTGAATAAGATGAAAGACTCGTTTTCCAGGTCGGCCAAATCGATTTCTTCCCGACAAGCATATTGATGGGAGGGATGAACAATCAAGGTGATGTCTTCTTCTAAAAAAGCAAAATGATGAAAAAGTGCGGTGTTGGTTGGCAGGACTATTACGCCTATATCAATTAAGTCATTTTGGACTGATTCTTCAATTTTCTTTGAACCATCCTCTACTAATTGAAAGGTAATATTGGGATAGTTCTCATGGAAACGGCTAAGAATTCGCGGGAAGAAAGAGGCGTCGATGATCGGCGGCAAACCGATGCGTATATGCCCCTTTTTTAAACCTAATAAATTGTCCATTTCCGTTTCTAAATTGTGAAAGGCCTTATCAATCAATTTTGCCTGCTCTAAGACGACCCTGCCAGCATCGGTCAAGATCATTTGCTTACGGGAACGATCAAAAAGTTCAACGCCTAGCTCGGTTTCCAGGTTTTTAATCATCTTGCTTATAGTCGGCTGGGTAATGAATAAATGATCGGCAGCCCGAGTAAAGCTATTGAAATTGGTTACCTCTATAAAGTATTGCAAATGTTTAATATCCATTGCTTCACCTGTTATCCTCATTAAAATTACTTTCATTTTACCTGTAAACGGAAGTGTTTGTAAAACATGATAAGGATTGAGTTACCTAATGTTCATGTTCGCATAAAGAAGCTGGATTCCAAAGGGAACCCAGCTTCTTTAGGACAGGCCATAAGAAAAGTTTGCAGCACATTTTATTTGACCAATAAGACAGGCACAGGGGAATGCTGGACGATGTAGTGACTCACGCTGCCCAGGAATTCCTTGAAACCACTCAATCCGCGGCTGCCCATGATGATAAGGTCACAATTCTGGGATTGTGCATGTTCCAATAAAGCCGTGATGGCTGAACCTTCTACGACAAATGTTTGGGATGGATTCGGGATTTCGGATAATAGCGCTTCCGCTTTTTTTATTACTTCATTGCCATACTTGAGCATGGATTCTTCAATTTCCTGAAAAGCATTGCCATATATATATGGTTTGATTGGAAGTGTAACAGCGTGAAGAACCTGGATTTCGATAGAGGGATCCAGCTTCGTTAATTCAATCGCTTTCTCTAAAGATTTAAGCGCCAATTCAGATTCATCATAAGCAACTAATATTTTTGAACATAGCATGATCTTGTCCTTCCCTTCTTTTGAGGAATATACTAATAGTATATCAGTCTAAATCTTTCGCACAGTTTCATATATTGTAAATTTTGTGAATATTTATTGAAGTTTACGTTAACGTCAATGTTAAAATAAGGGTAAACAATCCCTTTGCAAAGCGTGGTTTTAACATGTACACCATTTCTGAGTTAGCAAAAGAATTCGAATTGACGACAAGGACTCTCCGATATTATGAGGAACTGGGTATGCTCAGGCCAAAGCGTACTGAAACGGGAAGAAGAGTTTATGGAAAGAAAGAATACGCACAACTCAAAATCATAATGCGCGGTAAGAAGTATGGGTTTTCGTTAGTGGAAATTAAGGATATAGTCCTTTTATTCGATAAGGATGGGACGGGTATTAAGCAATTGGAAAAAACGATAGAAACGGCAGGACAGAAATTAAGCGAAATTAATGAACGCATTAAAGAGCTGGATGGATTGAAGCAGGATTTTGAACAGGTAATCAAAGGCTTTACCGAAACCCTTTGTGAATTGAAGGTGAAACAGGCAAGCGGTGAAATTAATATTGAAAATAGGTTTTATGATCGTGAAAGATGAATATATATTCTAGACGAAACAAATGGGGTGAGAAATTGGAAATTCAAGAAAGCATTGCAGTGGTGACTGGCGGGGCATCAGGTCTGGGAGCGGCGACAGTAAGAAACATCATTAAAAAAGGAGGAAAAGCGGTCATATGTGACCTCTCTGAAGAAAATGGCGTTAAACTGGTGCAAGAATTGGGAGATTCAGTCCTTTTTGTTAAAACGGATGTAACAAGTGAAGAAAGCGTATTGGGAGCGTTGGAAAAAGGAATTGAAAAATTCCAGAGTATCAACACGGTCGTCAACTGTGCTGGTATTGCAATTGCTGAGAAGGTCATAGGCAGGAAAGGTGCACATGAATTGAAAGCGTTCTCAAATGTGGTGACAATCAATTTGGTCGGTACATTTAACGTGATCCGGCTTGCAGCTGAAAAAATGGCCGAAAATGAGCCGAACCAAGAGGGGGAGCGCGGGGTCATTATCAATACTGCTTCGGTAGCTGCCTTTGAAGGACAAATCGGACAAGCTGCATATAGTGCCTCCAAGGGAGGGATTGTTGGGATGACCCTGCCGGTTGCAAGGGAGCTTGCAGCCAAGGGGATACGTGTTGTATCGATTGCACCGGGTCTATTCCAAACTCCGATGTTCGATTCATTGCCTGATGAAGCAAGGACGTCATTAGGTAAAACCGTGCCATTCCCTTCAAGGCTCGGGTATCCCGAAGAGTACGCTAAACTAACGGAAAGCATCATAACGAATCCAATGCTGAATGGGGAAACCATCAGACTGGATGGGGCCATACGAATGTCACCCAGGTAAGTGTGAATTCCCTTCAGAAAAGACAATGCCATTTATTGTGATTATTTGAAAAAGGACCTTCCTAAATGGAAAGGCCTTGGACAACGCCGTACATGAGGAGATAAAACAGATGAAACATCCATATCTAAGTGAAGATCATGAGATTTTCCGCAAATCATTCCGAAAATTTTTGGAGAAAGAAGCAGTTCCCCACTATGAACGATGGGAAGAAGAGAAAATCATTCCCAGATCATTTTGGGTGAAAATGGGGAAACAGGGTTTTTTATGTCCGGATCTTGGTGAAGAGTATGGGGGTTCCGGGGTAGATTGGGGCTTTGCGGTCATTATTAATGAGGAATTGGAAAGGGTGGGTTCTGGTTTCATTGGTTTCGGACTACACAGTGACATCACTGTTCCTTATATTGCCGCATACGGAAATGGGTCGCAGAAACAGCGCTGGCTTCCAAAATGCACGACAGGGGAAATCATTACAGCCATCGCGATGACAGAGCCTGGAACAGGTTCGGATTTAGCCAATATTAAAACGACTGCGATTTTGGATGGAGATCATTACATATTAAATGGCCAAAAGACATTCATCACAAATGGCATTCATTCGGATTTGGTCATCGTTGCTTGTAAAACGGAACCAAATGCCGTTCCGAAGCATAAAGGGCTTAGCTTAGTTGTGGTCGAAAGGGACACACCTGGATTTTCCAGGGGACGCAAACTGAAGAAACTTGGTTTGCACAGTCAGGATACAGCAGAACTCATCTTCGAGGATTGCCGTGTTCCAAAGGAAAACCTGCTTGGTGAAGAAGGTAAAGGTTTTACTTACTTAATGGAGAAATTACAGCAGGAACGTCTTGTTGTTGCCATTTGTTCCCAAACGGCGTCTGAGGATATGCTGGCCGATACGATCGAGTACGTGAAAAGCAGGGAAGCTTTCGGAAAATCCGTGAGCCAGTTTCAAAATACTCAATTCAAAATCGCTGAAATGGCAACCGAAATCAAAATGGGGCGTGTTTTCCTGGATCAATTGATCGCCAATCATATGGCGGGTGAACAGGTGGTCACGGAAGTGTCGATGGCAAAATGGCGCTTGACGGAGACTGCGAGAAAAATATCGATTGAATGCATGCAGCTCCATGGCGGCTATGGATATATGGAAGAATACAAGATTGCCAGAAGGTATCGGGATGTCCCGGTAGCAAGCATCTATGCCGGGACAAATGAAATCATGAAGAAAATCATCGCTAAGAATCTTGGCCTTTAATAAAGACAGGATGAGAAGGGAAGAGAGTATATGCGGGAAGTGGTTATCGTCGAAGGGATTCGCACGCCAGTCGGCAGAAGGAACGGTGTTTTGAAAGACATTCGCCCAGATGATTTGGCAGGGGAAGTATTGAGGAAGCTGATTGAAAAGGCAGGCATTGATCCGTCTATTGTCGATGATGTCATTTTAGGTTGTGTTTCACAGGCTGGCGAACAGGCCGGTGATATAGCACGCGTTGCTGCACTGATTGCCGGTTTTCCGATTGAAGTTCCGGGAACGACGATTGATCGTCAATGCGGATCAAGTCAGCAGGCTGTCCATTTCGCTTCCCAAGCCATTTTGTCGGGAGATATGGATGTGGTAGTGGCGGGAGGAGTGGAAAACATGTCCCGAGTCCCTATGGGGTCTAATTATCAAGGAGCCTTAACGAGTCCAAAGTATTTAGAGAGCTATGAGGTGATCAATCAAGGTTTATCGGCTGAAAGAATTGCCGATAAGTGGGGAATAACACGTGAAGAATGTGATCAGTTTTCCGTTGAGAGTCATGACAAAGCAATACGCGCTCAAAAAGAAGGCTATTTTGACCGTGAAATGATATCAGTAATTGGTACTGATAAGGAAGGGAATTATATGGAGGTTAAGGAAGATCAAGGTCCAAGGGCCGAAACTACGCTGGAAGTACTTGCGGGATTAAAAACGGTTTTTCAAGAAGATGGTTTAATCCATGCCGGTAATTCAAGCCAGATCAGTGACGGTGCTGCCGCTTTATTATTGATGGAACGCAGTAAAGCGGAAGAACTTGGATTGAAACCGCGCTTTAAAGTGCATACACGGGTTGTTGTCGGGTCAGATCCAACCCTGATGCTTACGGGCCCGATACCTGCCACTCAAAAGGCTTTGGAAAAAGCATGCCTTTCCATTGATGATATCGATGTCTTTGAAGTGAATGAGGCTTTCGCTCCTGTCCCGATTGCCTGGCTAAAAGAAACGGGGGCAGACCCCATGAAGCTGAATCCAAATGGCGGGGCGATCGCCTTAGGTCATCCTCTTGGCGGAAGCGGTGCCCGATTGATGGTGTCGATGATCCATGAGTTAGAAAGAACAGGCGGCCGTTATGGGCTGCAAACAATGTGTGAGGGCCACGGCATGGCGAATGCCACCATAATTGAAAGATTGGACTGAAACGGGACCAACCGGTTATGAACATTGTAATTCGCACGAAAGTAAAGCTGAAATAGGGATGAAACCGACCTTCGGCAGGATGGCCTGAACTCTTCCTGTTGATGGTGGGTTTACTTGAGGAGGAAAATGATATGTCAGTAACGATTAAAAATATCTTTGATCAGACGGTTCAGAATTTCCCCATAAAAGAGGCTATCTACGACGTGAGAAGAAATATCCGTTATACGTACATTCAGTGGAATGAGCAGGTGAATAGATTGGCGGCGGTCCTTCAAGCGGAAGGAGTGCGAAAAGGGGACAGGGTCTCTACATACCTTTACAACAATGAAGAGCTTGCCACCGCATTCTTTGCCTGTGCAAAAATCGGTGCAATCTTTAATCCAATCAACTTCCGCTTAATGCCAGAGGAGCTGGCCTTCATTTTAAGTGACGCTTCTCCAAAGGTCGTTATATTCGAACAAGAATTGGAATCGACCGTTGCCGCCGTTGAGAAGCGATTTCCGGAAACGGCTTTCTGGTTTATTGATGATGAAGTGCCTGGATATGCCAAAGGTTACCGCCAAAAAATGGCCAGTATCTCATCAAAGCCAGACGAAGTGGACGTTCACGAGGATGATGTTTATGCCATCATGTATACGAGCGGGACAACCGGATGTCCAAAAGGGGTCATTCACCTTCATAAAGATATGATCAAACAAGCAGCAATTTTAATAGAGGCCATGAAGTATGAACGCTCTGATATCGGTTTGATTACTGCACCGATGTTTCATTGTGCTGAATTGCATTGTTCCTTTTTACCTCGCGTACAGGTTGGTGCCACAAATGTCATATTACATCAGTTTAATCCCAAAAAGGTTATGGAAATGATTGAATCCGAGGGGATCACCAAGTTATTTGCTGCACCAACGATGTGGAACATGCTCATTCAGGAAAACTTGGATGAGTATAAATTCCAGAGCTTGAAGCTGGGGCTTTATGGAGCAGCCCCAATGGCCCCATCACTTGTACGTGCCTGTCAGGAGAAACTTGGCATCCAGTTCATCCAAGCTTATGGAATGACTGAAATGGGTCCGGCCATCACTCT
The DNA here is from genome assembly GCF_056402395.1 of Peribacillus sp. P4_B1. Classification (NCBI taxonomy): domain Bacteria; kingdom Bacillati; phylum Bacillota; class Bacilli; order Caryophanales; family Bacillaceae; genus Peribacillus; species Peribacillus sp. P4_B1. The sequence goes on along the minus strand of NZ_JBFUHM010000004.1, from coordinate 8,417 downwards.
CCTATTGGAAGATGATCAAATTAGGAAAGCGGGTTCTGCCGGCAAAGCATGTTTAGATCATGAAATCATCATTGCCCGTCCGAATGACGAAGGGCCATCAGATCCCGATGATATTTTGGAACCTGGGGAAACAGGTGAAATCCTTGTGAAAGGTCCATGTATTATGCAGGGGTACTTTCAAAAAGGTGGAGAGACAGAAAAAGCGCTATACAAAGGTTGGTACCATTCCGGTGACATCGGTTTCCTAGATGAAGATGGATACCTGTGGGTCAAGGACAGAGTGGACGACATGATTATCTCTGGTGGGGAAAATATATATCCACGTGAAGTGGAAGACACACTTTATGAGCATCATGGAGTCCTCGACTGTGCAGTACTTGGTCAGCCTGATGATAAATGGGGGGGAATTGTAACGGCCTTCATTGTAGCCAAAGACCCAACGCTTGCGGAAACCGATTTAGAAACGTGGTGTAGGAACAGTGATACACTTGCGAACTATAAACGTCCAAGAAGATATATATTCTGTAATGATCTGCCTCGAAACGCAAGTGGGAAGATACAAAAATTCTTGCTTCGTAAACAGTTGGAAGAAAATGTTGATGGAAAAAGTTTGGGGAACCTTCTTTAATGCCGGGGGCAGTAGCCAAAAGGCCAAGACATATAAATTTAACCCATGAAAATCAGCTTAGGCAGCAGCTGGTATGAATTGATTCTTTAGTTGAATTAGTAAATGCATAATAATCCTGTGGAACAAATCAAAGAGAGAGAATAGTTATCCACAACAAAAATGCAGAGTACTTAGTATAACATTCCCTTTATCCACATAATCCACAGGGTTATCCAGAAATAACATTATTTTCATGTTGATAAGGTGAGTTATTGCACTTAAAGATTGTCGGTATTTTCAGAATATATCCACAATATACACAAGGTTGTGGATAAGTTATGTAAATAAAGAAAATATAAGGGGCTGATTTACAGCCCCTTGATTAGTTTCTCCTGCTTATGAGCGGCGATTATGTGCACGACGGTCAGCCGCATTTGCCCGGGCTTGTGCCTTGACGTCTTCTTGGTCAGCCAGTTCGGAAGAATATTCAACGTCAAGTCCGTCACTTTTCAGGTTTTTAGGAACCTGAGGAAGTTTTTGTTTGTTCTTATCTCGATTATGGTGTATGTTATTTCGTCCCATGTTAGCGCCCCCTAGAGTAAAAAAGCTGGAGATGAATTCACAATTATCATCTCCAGCTTATTTTGTGTTGAGTGGCTGTTCAAAATGTAAGGGAAAAAACTCCAAACTTAACGACGGGATTTCTTCTCGGTATATCCACCAGCTCGATCTGCTTTTTTAAATTCGCGAGCATAAAGAATTGCTTGGGTACTAGTTAAGTTACTTTTCTCTTTATCGTGTTTTTTGAGCAATTAGATCATCTCCATTTCACTTAATATCCCTATTTTTTCCTAAAATGACCCTTTCATACGTGAGAATCTTCTTTTAAGATATTTTGTAAAGCTTCTTTAAGGGTTGGAAAGGAGAAAATGAATCCTTCCTCTTTAAGTTTGATGGGAAGAACATTTTGGCCTTCAAGCACAAGTATGCTCATTTCCCCCAGCAGTTTCTTGAGGAAAAAGGGAGGTACAGGTAACCAATGGGGCCTGTGAAGGACAGCTCCTATCGTTTCCCCGAATGTATCCATCTGAACGGGGTTCGGTGCCGTAAAATTGACTGGACCTTCTATCCTTGAATCGTTCATGCAGAAGATGATTGCACGGACAGCGTCATGAATATGAATCCAGGAAAGCCACTGATTCCCTTTACCCATCTTTCCTCCGCCGAAAAGTTTATAAGGTAGGACCATCATTGGCAATGCGCCTTCTTTTTCTCCCAGGATCACACCGAATCTTGTTAGGACGAACCTTTTACAGTAAGAGCGGGATTTAGCGGCTTCCTTTTCCCAAAGCTTAACAGTACGGACCAAGAAATCATCACCGATGGATTCAGAGGTTTCGGTAAATGTGTCATGGTCCGAAATACCATAATATCCGATTGCACTTGCGTTGATGATGACAGACACTTTTTCGGGCAGTATGGAAAGGATCCGGTTCATCTCTTTGGAAGCTTCGACCCTGCTTTCGACTATCCGGCGTTTTCTTTCAGGATTCCAACGCCCGCTGTTTAAAGATTCACCAGCAAGGTTAATGAAAACATCGAGCCCCTCCAAATGCTTTTCCGGCTTTGCGTCCTTGGTCAACCAGCCGATATATGTAGAATTTGTCCGTTTTTTGAACTTTTCGGGATGCCTGGTCAAAATATATATATCATGATTTTCTTTTGATAATTCATCAATAAGGGCTGTGCCGACAAAACCGCTTCCACCAGCAATGGCTATTTTCATGAAAACCACTTCCTTTCCCTATTCTTTTCTTCACTTTAACATGCCCATGTGCTTTTTTCATTTTTAGACATGCTATATCTAGAAATGGTACACGTAAACGGGTAAAGTAGGAATGGGGGTGGATTTTATGCCAAACATAACAAAAATAACAACCCAAAAAAAACGTAAAGATCGTTATAACATTTTCGTTGATGAAAAATATGCTTTCAGTGTGGACGAAGAAGTGCTATTGAAATTTCATTTGAAAAAGGGTATGGCACTCGATGGCCTGCTCCTGGCTGAAATACAATTTCATGATGAAATCCAAAAAGCATTTACTGATGCACTGAATTATTTATCATACCGGATGCGTTCGGAATCGGAAATTCGCCTTTATTTGAAAAAGAAGGAAACAGAAGAGCCGATTATAAAGGAAGCGATACATAAGCTATACAGCTTTAACTATTTAGACGACCTTGAATTTGCCAAGGCTTACGTACGGACCCATGTAAACGGAGGCAATAAAGGGCCCACTACCCTTAAGCTCGAGCTTAAGGAAAAAGGGGTACAAGAAAAGTTGGTTGTCGAGGCATTGAAGGAATACCCCTATGATATTCAGATTGAGCATGCAAGGAAACTTGCTGGAAAATCGGTCAAAAAGGAAAAAAACATTTCGGAACGGGCATTAAAGCTAAAAGTTGAACAAACCTTGTTACGGAAAGGTTTCCCGAGAGATGTCATCCTTGAAGCACTTGAAGATGTGGCGGTTGAAAAGGATGAAGATGAACAATGGGATTCTCTATGCCACCATGCCGAAAAAATGAAACGCAGATATAAAAACCATGAAGGCTTCGAATATGAACAAAAAATGAAGCAGGCATTATACCGAAAAGGTTTTCCAATAGAATTGATTGAGCGTTATCTTTCCAATCCTGAAATGGATTAAGTGCATCGATAGCCAAATCACAAAATTTTGTTTAATATAGAAGTAAATTAATATTTCATTTAAGGAGCCATATATATGAGCGACGTAAGATACAGCAAGTTGTCGGTCTATGAACTGCAGCAGGAAATTGCAGCATTGACTGAAAAAGCGAGAAAAGCAGAGCAATTGGGAATGGTTAATGAATTTTCTGTATTGGAACGGAAAGTGACGATGGCCAAGGCCTATTTATTAAATCCCGATGATTTCAAAAAAGGTGAAATATATCAAATTGAAGGCGATCCCGGTGTCTATTTCAAAATTGATTATATGAACGGTGTATTCGCCTGGGGTTACCGCTTGGGTGGAAGCGGTAAGGAAGAGGCACTGCCAATTTCAATGTTGAAATAAAAAAGGAACCGGGAAGACCCCGATTCCTTTTGAATTGCCTTAATTCGATCGCTCGTTTGATGCTTTCATTCGTTCTTGAGGGTGTGTATTAATACTTCCATCTGCACGCTTTGAAGCATATCTTGCCTTTGCACGAGGCTCGCCTTGGAATTTATTATTGTTTTGGTTGGGGAATCCTTTTTGTTTATTTCGCAAGTTTTTCTCCTCCAGGCATCAGATTTATGAAAGAAGCGTTTCCGCTTACCACTAGTATGGGTAAGGGACTGTATAGTTCATTCTGTAAAAATATTGGCAATGAGGTGGTTCTAATGAATGATTACCATGAAAGATTAACCAAGAAACTGCTTGAGAAAAATGATCACATCACGTATGAGCAAGCTTTGACTTGGGTGGAATTATTATGGGAAGATTTCGAAGCGACCTATGCAAAGGCTGGACATGAATATGCCGGAGAAGAAATGACATCACGTGTTGTTAGGACCTGGATCGATAACTACGGTGAGCATTTCCACGAATTCATTGCAAAAAATCCTAAATATCAACATTTATTAAATCAACAGAATCGATTGCATTAAAAAAGCTGATTCCAGAGGGATTCTCTGGAACCAGCCTTTTTTCAGGTAGGCAGCGACTACAAAATAATATTCAATTTCTTCTGCAACTTCGCTTCGCTAAAGATCCAACCGGTATACGAATTCAAGATATTCAAATCGCGGTCTAAATGGACTACTGCCACAAACGGGTAATAACCATTGCTGCGGTATCTTAAATCGATAAAACGGACTTCATAATATTCTTTTTTCTGCTCGATTTCAAAGCGGTAAACCGGAGAAAAGGACAGAAAGGCAGCCAAGTTGATATCCTTCTTGGCGACTTCAAGAATTTCACTTTCAGGTAATGGCACTCGATCAAACGTATCAAGAATCTTCACATACCCATTATCGGCTCGTGCCACATAATAATTCTTTTCGGTAATTACCGCTATTTTCCAGCGGTGAAAACGCATGGTCGGTGATAAAAGAATTTTCCTTGCTCCAGGAATTTGTTGCTTTACGGCTCTTTTAATGAAAGCCTGCTCCCTGAATCTGGAAATGTAATAAAGAACAAGTATTCCGTAAATCGAGAGAAATAAATAGCCTGGAGGAAATCCAAAGCCCCATAATATCAGGCCGGCAACATGTATTCCAAAAATGAACGGGTCGAATGTATTGATGACCCCTAAAGCTACCCATTTTGAAGAAATTGGCCTAAGAGCCTGGGTCCCATAAGCATTGAATATATCCACGAATACATGAAGGAATACGGCTAAAAAGGTCCAAAGCCAAAGGTGAAGGTAATTTGCTTCAGGTATGATGGCGAAAAGTGCTCCGCTGATAATCAAGGGCCAAAGTAAAACAGCGGGAATGGAATGCGTGATTCCACGGTGATTTCGTATATATACAGCGTTATTCCTTAATTTTAAAACAGTGTCAATGTCTGGAGCTTGTGATCCCAATATCGTACCTGCAATGACTGCACTTGCAGTTACTGGGCTCTGCGCAATGACAGGATCTAATGTGGCAAGACCTCCAAGAGCAATTCCCATGACAAAGTGAGTACCTGTATCCAAAAAACTAACCTCCCTGCCACAATTTGAAAAAAATGGTCTTCTCTCATCATACCGTATTTATATATTAACCATCAAATGAATATAATTATCTTATTTTCGTGCCCCAATACAAATAAATGGATATGAACATGATATTAAAAAAAGAATGACCTACTATTGGTATTCCCATTTTTGATAAGAGTGTAACATCTTTGGAGGAACTGATGTGAAAGAAATAACGATCCCGACAATAGAAAAAATAAAAATTGATGATTTTCAGAAAGATTTAGTTAGCTGGTTTCTTGAAGAACAAAGAGAATTGCCATGGAGGGAAAATAAGGACCCTTACCGTGTTTGGGTTTCTGAAATAATGCTGCAGCAAACGAGAGTGGACACGGTGATTCCATATTTCAACCGGTTTGTTGAATGGTTTCCCACACTAGAGGATTTTGCCATTGCAGATGAAGAGAAAGTCTTAAAAGCTTGGGAGGGTCTCGGATATTACTCACGGGTGAGGAATCTGCATAGTGCCGTTCAGGAAGTGAAGTCTTCCTATAATGGGATTGTACCGGACGATCCCGAGGAAATTTCCAAATTGAAAGGTGTCGGCCCTTATACAGCTGGTGCGATTCTGAGTATCGCCTATGGCAAACCGGAGCCAGCCGTCGATGGAAACGTTATGCGTGTTTTATCAAGGATATTGATGATATATGAAGATATAGCAAAGCCAAAGACTAGAAAAACCTTCGAGGCTGCCGTCAGAAAGCTGATCGATCATGATCATACTTCTGCCTTCAATCAAGCATTGATGGAACTGGGGGCATTAATCTGCACACCAGGTAAGCCTGCCTGTCTATTATGTCCCGTTCAAAGTCATTGTCTTGCATTTGAAGCAGGGGTTCAGTCGGAACTGCCGGTAAAAATCCAAAAGAAAAAAACGCGGGATGTACCAATTGTGGCTGCCGTATTGACGAATGAAAAAGGTGAATTTTTGATTCACAAGCGGGATTCTGAAGGATTGCTAGCGAATCTTTGGGAATATCTGAATTTCGAGAACCATTCATCCCTACAGCATAAAAGGGAATTCTTCGAGAATCGGTTTCAGGAAATGTATGGTGTCAAACCGGAAATTACAGAATCACTTGTGAGAATTGAACATGTTTTCTCGCATCTTGTTTGGAAAGTGGACACGTATACGGGAATGATCAAAGAAGCCATCAGTGAAGAGACATTAAAAGAACACCAACTCAAGTGGGTGAGTGAAGCTGAGATGGAGGAGTTCGCATTTCCGGTTTCCCACCAAAAAATGATAAAGGCCTATAAAGAAAAAGAGCGTATTGAACTTTAAATAAAGGTGCTAGTGAAATTTGGTATAATCAAAGAGGATATCCGCTAAGATATCCTCTTCTTTTGTTGATTTGCAATGTCATATCCGTATAAAATCAATCGTAAATGGTTTTCGTTCCATGAGTATAATCGGCTTCCTGCCTATTAAGTCCGCCCCTATTTTCAATTTCTTTGACGATTTCGCTATGGATACTCTGTCCTTCTTGGTTTAAATAAGGTACCATTTGTTGAAGGGAGTGATGAAAGTAGGCTAGTTCACTATTTTCCCAATCCGATTTTTTCATCATCGACAACTCTGTCATATCACGTCCAACATACATAACAGTAACACTCCTTTTAAAAATGATTTTTATTACTCTGTGTTTACTCAGAAAGGATGAATAAACGAATGGAACAAAAAGTGGCACTCGTTACAGGTAGCAGTAAAGGTTTAGGTAGAAGCACGGCAATAAGGCTTGCAGAGGAAGGTTACGACCTCGTTATTAATTATGCCCGGAGCAAGTCGAAAGCATTAGAAGTGGCAGCTGAAATTGAAGCGTTGGGGCGTAAAGCTCTTGTAGTCAAGGCAAATGTAGGCGACGTTGCGAAAGTGAAGAGCATGTTCGAGGAAATCGATGCTTATTATGGACGTTTGGACATCTTCATTAATAATGCGGCATCAGGAGTACAGAGGCCATTGATGGAGCTTGAAGAATCACATTGGAACTGGACCATGGACATCAATACAAAAGCCCTCCTTTTCTGTGCACAGGAAGCGGCGAAATTAATGGAGAGGAACGGCGGAGGGAAAATCGTCAGCATAAGTTCACTAGGGTCCATTCGCTATTTGAAAAATTATACAGCCGTCGGAGTATCGAAAGCGGCGCTTGAAGCATTGACAAGATATTTAGCTGTTGAACTGGCTTCAATGAACATTTGTGTCAATGCCGTTTCTGGCGGTGTAATCGATACGGATGCCCTGAAATCCTTTCCGAATCGGGATGAAATGCTTGCTGAGGCGGCAGAGCAGACTCCTGCTGGACGGATGGTCGAGGTTGAAGATATGGTGAATACCATCTTGTTTTTAATTTCGGATGGAGCGAGTATGATTCGTGGACAAACCGTTATAGTTGATGGAGGCATTTCGTTGCTTGTTTAAAATAATTGGAAAAATTTAAATGTTTTTAGTTGGATAACACTCCATCTTAATGGTTATCTTATTATCGTGGAGGTGATTATCAATGGCTAATAACAATAATAAATCACAAGCTGGTACTGATGTTCAACAAGTGAGAAAGCAAAACGCGCAATCTCAGCAAGGTCAAGGCCAATTCGGTACTGAGTTTGCAAGTGAAACAAACGTTCAACAAGTAAGACAACAAAACGCGCAATCTCAGCAAAAAAAAGGTCAAGGTCAAGCTCAAGGTCAATTTGGTACGGAGTTTGCTTCTGAAACTAACGTTCAAGAAGTGAAACAACAAAACCAAAAATCTCAAAGCAATAAAAACCAAGGCTAATTGCGGTTTTAAAAAAGAAAGGCATCCTTCTTTGAACTATACCCCGAATAATGGACACAGTAAAAAAAGTCCCTTATTCGGGGTTTTCTATGCCCTTTTTCTAGAACCCCGTTTATAATCATTTCAGATATAGGGCGGAGGAAATCAAAATGAGTAAGATTTATTTTAATGAATTTCAAATAAAGGAATTAGAGAATAATCCACATGTGAAACAGGTTTCAGATCGTTCGATTGCTTATCATCCAGACTTTAAGGTAAAGGCTATTAAAGAGAATCAAGCT